>JAQQAK010000415.1 GCA_028527945.1 Spirochaetaceae bacterium | reverse complement strand
GGCTACGGTAATAATACAAAAAACAAGTGACTTCTTATAGTTACATAATTTTATCATAGTCTCCTCTCGATTACCGCTATGAACGCGTTTACATTTATGATAGTAGACCTATTTGATTATTGTTTCTATAGATGAATGAAGAGAATTTCATAAATTCATTAAAAGTTAAAATTACGAGAGTATTCATATCTAATTATTTTTCAATCAGAATTCTCTAAAGTCCAGCTGCCAAGTGTTTCAAGCACTCCATCAGCATAGATTTTTTTACCGGCAAGAAGCATTTCAAGCCACATCATTTTTTTTGCAGAGAAATCTTCATAACGGCTTTTTAGAAGGGAATGGTTTGCGTTTTTTACAAGATGAAGTTCTGCTTTGGTGTTTCCGGTTTCTCTAAAAATAGTATCATATACTGTAAGGCTTTCTCTGGCGTCAACGTTTCTATCCTTTTCTCCGAATAAGCCAAGGAATGGAGAATGAATATAATATATTCCTGCTTTAGCATTAACATTTACATTTTTATGAAAAAACTCGAATCTACCCTTGCTGATTAAATTATTTTCGTATTCTGTTTTCTTAAAGCTTTTTAAATATTCAAGATAGCCTGAATAGTCATTATCAATTATAAATTGATCTATCATTTTATTTTGCAGACGGTATTCTGCTTTTTGAGAATCAGTCATCATGCTTTTTGCAAGTTTTTGCTCTGTGTAATATTTTCCCTGGCTTATCCAGTCTATGGCTCCACCAATAAGTATTATGTAATCGTAGTCAGTTGTAATTTGCGCTAACTCAGAAAGGACCCAACCACCTTGTGAAAGGCCAAGAAGTCCAATGCTTGTTATTCGTTTATCTTTTTCTAATTTAGTGATAGCTGAGTTTACTTCTATTGCTCTGTCTTTCATTGTTTGGGTAAGCCAATTTCCTTCAGAGTTACCTATTCCAGGTTTATCGTATGAAAAACAGGCTATCCCACGGTCCAGAAAAGCATTCATCATAATATTGTAATTTCCTCCTGATGTTCGATCAGATGCTCCATCTCCATGTATAAATATCACTACAGAAAAACTTTCTTTTTTACGTGGGTAATACAAGCTTGCTGATATTTTAGAATTGTCGTTGATAAAAGATACTTCTTCTTTATTTCCATGAATGCTTAATGGCCAGTAAATTTTGAAGGTTAAGGCGGCTATTATTAGTAATAGACTTCCTGCAATGACTACAGTTTTATTTAGCATAAAAAATACTCCTTTCAATCAGAGCCTCTTATTAGAATAGTTTAGCTTTATAAGAGGCTGTATAGAAAAACTTAACAGTTTAAAAATCATATACAGCATAAAAACTTTTATGCTGTATCTTGGCCGCTAATTCAATACTCTTTGAGTTTTGAATTGGCTTAATCTGTAAGTTTGCGCATCAGTTTTTCAAACGGACCATGAGAGAATTTCTTTCTCCACATAGATGTAAGCCATACTGTAATGATAAAGTATGCTACAGAGTAGAGCAACACAAATCCATTTGAAAAATCAAAGTGTTGGTGCAGTATAAATAATGGGATAAGTCCAATTATCAAATGAAGGACATAGTGAGTCATTACCATTTTTCCTGTTTCGCTAAGAAGCTTCATGATTTTTGATTCAGAACCTGTTTTCGCACTTATTAGAAGTATCAAGTTCAATATTAAAATATTTTGTGCTCCTGCTGATATAACAAATAGGGGAAGGGGTGGCATTGCTCTTGTTGATAAAAGATAAAGCTCCTCTGATGATGAAAGAAAGATATTTGAAAGACCTGACACAAGCTCACATCCAAACATAACAGCTGCTGATATCATACAGTTGATTTTTTGTTGTTTTTTATTAGTAAGATCACTTTTTCCAACACTCATTCCCATAAGCATGAATGAAAACCATGGAAAGATTGGATGAAATCCATTAAAAGCAAGATTTCTGAAAAATCCTGGTATGGTATAAAATCCTGAATAACGCAGTGTCTCCCAATTCCAACCGGTTTCCCAGTTTCCAAAAAGCGCAAAAATTAAAAATATAATTGGTGGAATTACTGCCAGACTAAAGAGTGCTCTCTTTGAAAGTTTAATAAGCGGAATCGCAATAAGCATGTAGAAAGCATAAAAATGAAAGATATCTGCCTGCCAATAAAAACTGAAAATCATACCAAGTGTAAAAAGATAAAGCGCACGTTTTGCAAGTTTTATTCGATTTTTCTTCAGAAGATCCGGATTGTCTATTGCCTTTCTATTCATGAGAGATATTCCCATTCCTGCCAAAAAGATGAACAGAGCTCCGAATCTCCCCTCCTGTGAGCCTAAAAATGAATATCCGCCATTATAATCAAATAATACTGATATCTTGAAATTCATAAAAATCATACCGAATACAGCTATGCCTCTGGTTACATCCAAAGCCTGGACTCTTGTGTTAGTCATAAAGCCTCCTGTTAATTGTTAAACAAGAATCTACAGCTTTTTTTGTTTAGTTTCGGCTCAGTCGCTTGGCTGAGACCATCTTTTGGTACTCAGACGGAGTTTTACCAGTGCATTTTTTGAAATAGCGGTTAAATGTTGCCTTTGAATTAAAACCTGACTCCATTGCAAGAGCAAGAAGTGTTTTTTCTGTTGCTTCACCTTCTTCTATTTTATGTTTAATCTCTTCTATTCTTGATGAGTTAATATAATCATAAAAACTTGTATTATAGTATTGGTTAAAAATCTGGGATATATGATGAGGTTTTTCATCTATGTCTTTTGCTATCATTGAGATTGTCAGTTCTGGATTTATAAAGATTTTCCGAATATTGACTGATTCTTCTATTTTATCTCCTATTTCTTTAATTCTCTTTTCTGATAACCCTGAACGGGAGTATGACTGGCCCTCTTTATCATTTTTTATAGAAGGAGGAATGTTTTCTTCAAGTGGTGGAACAAATATTCCTGTTCTCCTGATTCCGAAAAAGGCCATAGCTATGGACAGGACGGATGAGAAGGCTACCTGAAGACTGTAGTCTGTAAACTTATCAAAAAAATATATTGGCAGTATTGAGTGGATGAAAAAAATAAACCAGGAAAGTAGTTCCATAATAAGCAGCCATTTTAACCAGTTGAGGGTTAGGCCTTCTATTGCTGAGAAATTCTGTTTTAGCTGGCGGTTATATTTATAGCCAAGTTTTAAAAGATAAAAATAAAAAACTGGAGGCAGTAGATATTCCATAGCAAGACAGGTTTTTAGAATAAATGGAGCATTGT
>JAQQAK010000414.1 GCA_028527945.1 Spirochaetaceae bacterium | reverse complement strand
ATCTGTTCCATTATCAATTATATTATTAAGGATTGGCTGCATAATAAAACCTGTAAGCTGCTTTGAAGGAGATTCAGAGATTTGCTTGTCAATTTTTGAGAGGTAAGCAATTCCATTTTCAAATTCAGCCTGAACGGATGTATTTTTTATATTAGACAAAATTCCCAATGCGGAAGAACAAAGGCCGCTAAGCCTTTCGCATTCATTAAAAATATTTGTTATAGTCGTTTCTATTTTATTAAAATTGGTATTCTCTTTAGATGTATTTTTAATCCTGTCTTTTAATGTTTTTATTAATTCACGCTTTTCGTTTTTTTCTAATAGGGTTTCAGCTTCTGCATATTTCATTCCATTGAGTTTAATTCCAAATTTTGAAAGATTAAAAAGTTTTATATCAGATGAATTATTTATCTGAGTTTCAAACCACCATTTATAAATAATTAGTCTATTGTCAGTAAGTGTTTTTTCTCCATAATTATTTTCTTCGTAGTATGGTGATGCGTTTCTTATTCCTGAGAAGTTTATAAATTCAATAGGACTTGTTCTTTTTGATGCCAAAATAGTTTTTAAATAAGATAGACTATTACGGCAATGCATATTCTCTCCAGGGTAGCCTAAATCCATTCCTGCTGAATATATTTCCCCACAGCCTAGTCGTCTTGCTAAATCCCAAGCTGTTGTTGCAACAGAACCTCCGGCTCCTATTTCTGAATGGATTCCAGCGTAGCTTTCTAAGAGTTTACCAAGTGGAAATACTGATTTAAAAAAATAAACTGGAATCTTACAATTTCTGAAAATTGCAGGATGTGTAGAGCTTTCAGATATTAAAACAGATTTGTTTTTTAGCATTTCTGAAGAAAGTAGACCGTCAAGGTGTCTTGTATTTAGATATTGAGGATCAACTACGACAATAAAATCCGGAGCTACTCCAACAGACATAACCGCGCGCAGTGCTGTATCAACACAAATTATTACCATACGCTTATGGAGTTCCGGAAGTAGATATAAAATACCGTCGAGGCTTGGACCTGCGGCAACTACAAGAGCTGGTATATCACTAAATTGTACATACCATGCGCCTACATCATTTGCGGTTTTAAAGATCTCCGTGTTTCTGAAAAGATTTTTGATCCAGATTTTACCAAAGCGGTTTAGTGTATTCTGGTTAGTCTCTTTTTTACGAATAAATGCCTTTATAACATCATCAACAGAATTATAGTATTCTTCATTTCTTTCATAAAGCGGGCGCAATTTTAAACTTTGAAAATTAGATGTTTTATAATTTTGTAAGATAATATTAAGTGTGTCCGCCGGTGTATCCAGCATAAATCCAACACGTTCAGAGTTTATGATGTTAGAAAGATCTTTTACTTTACAAGATGCCAGAAAAAGTGAGGGTTCAGGTTCTATTATAAGTATTCTAATTTCTGAATATTCATTTAAAAGTTTTTCTATATGATAACCAAGACCAAATCCAAATACGATGCAAAGCCCTGTATTATTGTTGATACTTCGTTTAACAAGCTTTTCAGCTTCTTTATCAGGTTGCCTTGATGAATGAATCCATCTGTTGTCAATTTGGGCTGTAGGATGTCCATTAGATGCTTCTGAGAAAACTATTTCAGATGAGGGAGCATATTTTTCTAAAATATCAGTCTCAAAGGAGGGATATTTCTTTATTAATAGCTCTATGTTTTTTTCATACAATTCAGAATTATTATTCAAATTCAAGTACAATCTCCATTTTTCCATTTACCTTAGTTCCTGGCGGTGGGGATTGTTTTACTACCCATCCTTCACCTCTCATGTTTACAGTAAAACGATCATCTTTGAATAGAGACAGAAGGCTTCGTTTTGGAATGCCTGTGAAGTCTGGAATTGTATCTCCAATGGTTACAGAGCTTTGTTTTGGTATTGATATTTTATCACTATGTTTTAATACTTTGTCTGTTGAACGGCTTATACCCAAATAGGCTACACAGTCGTCTATTACGTGTTTTGCTATAGGGCTGGCAATTCGACCTCCATAATATGAACTTCCTTTAGGATTCTGAATAACAACATAAATAATAAGTTGAGGATCTTCTGTTGGAAAAATAGCAAAACAAGATGCCATATAATTCTGATCTGAGTATGTCCTTGTTTTGGGATCAATTACCTGACTGGTTCCTGTCTTTGCTGAGATTCTAAGTCCTTCAGTTCGCAGGCGATGGGCAGTTCCGCCGTCTTCTGTTGCTGTTTCCATCATTAATAGCATTTCATTGGCTGTTTCTTTGCTTAAAACCCGGCGTAGAGGCTCTCTGTTAACTTCTTCGATAACCTTTCCATCCGGGCTTAGAATTTTGTCTATAATATGAGGTCTTAAAAGAACACCTTCGTTCGAAAATACTGTAGCAGCAGAGGCCAGCTGAATAGCTGAAACAAGCATTTCCTGCCCAAATGCGATTGTAGGTTTTGATCTTGCTGACCATTTATCAGGTGAACGTAACAGTCCGGAAGATTCTCCGGGGAAAGGTATTCCTGTTTGTGTTCCAAACCCGAAGCTGCAAAGCATTGTATAAAAGTCATCTTTGCTAACTGTTTCTGATGAGTAGGCTGCGCCGACATTACTTGAGTATTTAATAATTCCTGCCGGAGTAAGAACACCGTAAGAGCCCAAATCTGTAATAGGGTGAGGGAAGTTTCCATTTAAATAAGTACCATTACATAAAAAATGAGAATCAGGTGTAATACCTTTTAATTCCAGAAAAGAAGACATACTGAAAATCTTCATAACAGAACCTGGTTCATAGGCCATTGTAATTGCTCTGTTTTTTCTTGCGTCAGCAGAAAAATTATAAAAGGTATTTGGATCAAAGTCCGGCATTGAGGCACAGGCCAGAACATCAGCATTTTTTGCATCAAGTACAACAATCATTACAGATTTTGCTTTCTGTTCTTTAAGTGCCTGTGCAGCATATTTTTCAGCAAAAAACTCAATATTGGAATCAATTGTTAAAAAAAGCTGGTTTCCATATTCTTCTTTTTTTCCAGAGCCTGAAGGTTCTGGTGAAAGAACATTGTTCATTGTGTATTCAATGCCGTCAAGACCTGTGTTATCAGTTCCGGTATAACCTAAAATATGTGATGCCAGTCTTTGTTTTGGGTAGTTTCTTCCGTATTCTTTTCTTATATATATACCTGGAAGCTTTCCTTCTTTGATTAATTTATTTACAGCGCTGCTTTCTGTTGGTGTAATTTTACGTTTTATCCACATGCTGCCACGGCGTGTATTAAAATCTTTTAAAAGTTTTTCGGAGTCAAGAGAAAGTGCTTCAGCCAGAAGTTTTGCTTGTTCTTCTTTATTTTCTATATACGGAATCCATGTTTCTACTGAATCTAGCTGGTTCTGTATTGCAAGAATACTTCCATTTCTGTCAAGAATAGGGCCGCGCTCTACTATGGTGTTTGTCGTAATAGTTTTTTTAGGTGAACTATTTAAAACCATTATGCTGAAAAATCTTCCAATAATGATAATTGAAATGACCGCAGTTACCATTATAAAAAAGAAGAATCTATTTTTTATATGTTTATCCATAACCATCCTTTGATGCTGTTTTTTGTAATTCTGCCAAAGGCTCTTGAATCTGTAGATTCAGGAAGGTTGGTTCCGGTAACAAAAATTGTATCACCATATAAAGCTGTACACTTTTTAATATTTAATTGTTCCGTAACCGGATTTACAAATATCACAATATCTCCGACTGATGTTTCTCTTTTGGTTAAGCGGTTTCTTCGTATAACCGCAATATCACCGTTATGAATATCCGGTAACATAGAATTTCCTGATACTTTTATAATATCAAAAAAAAGGCCGAATATTATTAATGAAAGGCATATTATCGTTAACAAAAACTTCCGCATAATAAAACAATCTTATAGTAATATGTCATTTAAAATTTGTCGATATGAATAACGAGGCTTTATAGAAACATAGGAATAAATATGACAGACTTGATAAGTAAACAAAAGGTAGCAAAACGTAATAAACATGTGTATAATAACCTTCAAAAGGAATCTCTTTTATCAAAAGCTAATCACTATCAAAAAGTGAATAAAAATAGAGAATTTGATATTTTGAGAGCCCGATATAAAACGAGGGGACATAAAAAATTTAAGGCTATGGGCATTACTAACAGGAGTACTGGCGATACAGCAGTCGTTCAGGGTGAAAAATTTAAGCCGGAAAAGAAAACTTCATCAAAAAAGAAAAATCTTGATATTTTTCCACTTCTTAGGGGAAAAATCGATTTTATAAGAACTCATAAACTATTTATTCCTTCTGTAGCCTGTGTTATTGTTGCCGTAGCTGGTCTTGCTTTCTCCGCTTATATTTTTAAAGTAAATCGTACTTTTAACAGTTTATCACTTCATGATGATCTGGCAATAACTG
>JAQQAK010000413.1 GCA_028527945.1 Spirochaetaceae bacterium | reverse complement strand
CAGAGCCAACTGTTAAATTTACAAATGGAAAAGCACTCGGATCTATTATCAGAGCTTGAGGCCAAAATTGACAGTTTTGAGTCTGTTCCTGATTGTAGTGACGCAAGTTTTGGAGATTACCTTCTTATAAGAGGTGCTATTTTTCGTGAGAAATCTGCTATATCCTGGCTTGAAGAATGTCTAAATCTTCTTGGCAGGGATTAAAGAATTATTAATAGGCTCTCTACCCGTATAAATAATCTAAATATACTTCAACATTTTCTTTGAATGCTATTAATTCTTCATCAAGTGATATCCCTTGTTCTTTTGACATGAGCTCACCTCGTTCAGCTTTTTTTTCCAGATACCCCATAACACTGTTAGCTATCATAACTAATTTAGTCAGTGGAATCTTTTGTCCGTTTCTGTTTGTGATATTAGGCTCCCAGCCGAATGTATTTAACTGTTCTTGATACCAGTTTGCAAGCTCTTCATCAGGATAGCTGACTCCGTAAACATGATCAAAAATAGATAAATAACGATAAGCTTTTTGATGCATAGGGAATTGTTCAATTTGTGAAATAAATCGGGATTTAAGTTCCGGCAGAGTTTTTTCTCCTCCTTCAATTCGACATCCCTCAACATTTATTTTTCTTATCATTCTTACCGCAATCTCAAAGGCTATTGGATCTATATTGGAAAAGTAACGGTAAAGAGATAGCCTTGATATATTTGCAGATGCAGCAATATCAGTCATTGTAGTATTTGCAAGACCTTTTTCCAGAAAAAGGTCTTCAGCTTTATTGAGAATATGTATCCGAGTCTGTTCTACCTGATGAACCCCCTCTCTTCGTTCTAATTCGGCCTGAGACGGCGTTTGTTTTGCTAAATCCATTCTTTGAAATTACGTTTCATCTTCTATGAAGTCAACCCCATATTTTAGGTATCAAAAAAGAGTTTAGACGTATAAAGGAAATTTTGATATGCAGGAATTTATTGCATGTTACAATGTGTAACATAAGACAAGATAAGGAGATCTATAATGAGAAAAAAAGGGCTAAAAATCGCATTACTCATTGTTGCAATATTAGCTATAGCAATTGTACTTTATGCGTTCGTTTTTTCATCTACTGGAGACTGGATCATATCAAAATTTAAACCTGATACAGAAGAACAAAAGCTTTCTTACAGTTCCGTAGTGATACGGCAGGTACAGTTGCTGATGAGGGGTTTGTTCTACTTGAGAATAAGGATGATTTATTACCATTAAAAACTGATAAAATTAATCTTTTTGGTATACGCAGCATTCAACTTGCATTTAACGGTGGTGGTTCAGCTGCAACAAATGCTGCAAAGGCAACTAAATTGGAAACAGCTTTAGAAAAAGATGGGCGTTTTGAGTTAAATAAAGAATTGCTTTATCTTCACTATAATTATTTTAAAACGGTCCGGCTTTCTGTTAAGCCTACTTCAGCGCCGGATAATGGAACCCCTTCTGAGTTTATTGAAAATCCTAGCATAACTCACTTACCAGAAGTTCCTGTCTCAGCCTATTCTAATACTGAACTATCATATAATGACAATACTTTACTGCAGAATGCGAAGGATTTTTCAAATATTGCTGTGGTTGTATTAGGTCGAGGGGGCTCAGAAAATATTGACTTGAATCCGGATTTTTTCAGACTATCTGAAAACGAAAAAGAACTACTTGATACCGTTTGCCATACTTTTGAAGATGTTGTTCTTATACTTAATACTGCATGTACTATGGAAGCTGGATTTATTGAAGACTATCCTTCCATCAAGTCTGTTTTATGGATAGGTTTTCCGGGAGAGTCTGGAGCAAAATCAGTTGCTCGCATTCTTTCTGGAGAGGTCAATCCGTCAGGAAGGCTGCCTGATACTTGGGTTTATAATAATTTAAATCATATTACAAGTAATAATTTTCTTTCTCTTGATGACAAAGGAAATTGGATTGATGGCAGTTACAAATACAATGATGCTCCAACTATAGAAGTTGGACAGATTCTTGGCGGAGGAGAAAAGCAGGTAGGTTATTTTCTTCAGTATAGTGAAGGCATTTATGTTGGGTATCGTTACTTTGAAACACGCTCACAGACTGACCCCTCTTTCAAATATGATTCAGAAGTTAAGTATCCGTTTGGGTATGGACTCAGCTACACTAATTTTGATCAAAAGCTTCTGGAGTTACAGGAAGAAGACGGTAATATCAACTTGCGTGTTTCTGTGAAAAATACTGGCGAAACTGCAGGAAAAACTGTTATTCAGGTATATTACAATCCTCCTTACAGCGGAAAAATTGAGAAATCATCAGTAAATCTTGTCACTTTCAAGAAGACTAATTTAATTCAGGCAGGTGAAACTGAATATTATACATTGAGTTTTCCTGTTGAAGATATGGCTTCATTTGATTACAAGAACTATGGCGCGTATGTATTGGAATCAGGTGATTACAAGATAAGTATTAACGAAAATGCTCATACTATTATTGATTCAAAAGTCTTTAAACTTGGAAGCGATATCATCTATGACGCTGAGCATGACGGAAAACGCCCTAGCGATATGAGTGTCGCAACAAGGCAGTTTTCTGATGCTATGCGAACTGATGACTACCTGACTAGAGATTGGAACACTGAGGCAAGAGCTTTTACCGGCCCCAAAAAAGAAGATTACATAATGGATTCTGAAATTAAAGATTCTCTTTTCTATACACCGCCGACAGATGAAGATCTTGGGTATAAAGATAGTGATATGCCTTTGGTTGGACAGAAATTAGACAATCTTATCCTTTTATCAGACATGAAGAATGTTCCAAAAGATGATCCTCTTTGGGATAAGTTTGTATCACAGATGACTCTTGATGAATTGACTGACCTATGTGGTGATGGCGCCTGGCATATTCATGGTCTTGAACGTTTGGGAATTCCACGCTCATTAACTCCTGATGGCTCAATGGCTATTGCTGCGACTGTTTACTCCGGCGCAACTATGGGCACTGATGGCGCTGGTATTACATATCCTTCTCCTATGATTGCGGCTGCTACATGGAATCAGGAGCTTGCTTATCTGGTTGGAGTAAGTGTCGCAAATGAGGGGAAAGCATTCGGTTATAGCGGCTGGTATGCTCCGTCCATGAATATTCAGAGAACTCCATTTGATGGCAGAAATTTTGAGTACTATAGCGAAGATGGAGTTCTATCTGGAAAAATTGCTGCCGCGGAAATTCGAGGCGCTACAGAAAATGGAATAATTACCTTTAGCAAACATTTCGTAATGCATGATAGACAATCCAATGGACGAGATCAGATTATGGTTTGGGCGAATGAGCAGGCAATTCGTGAAATCTACCTAAAACCATTTGAACTTGCTGTAAAAGAAGGAGGCTCCCTGGGCATTATGTCTTCTTTTAACTATATTGGACATGCTTGGGCTGGAGCTAATAATAGCCTTCTGAACAATGTTCTTAGAGGCGAATGGGGGTTCAAAGGCCTTGTTATAACTGACGCAAATGTCTATCCACATATGGATGTTCAGAATATGATTCTAAATGGTGGAGATTTATCTTTAGACGTTTTGGCTGGATGGATGGGTGGTGAAAACCACAATAAAGTCCTTCTTGGAAAGGCAACCAATCCGCTTTATGACATAAGTATGGTAACGGCTCTTCAGAAAGCAGCAAAAAACATATTATACGCGGTATCTCGAAGCTGGGTAGTGGAATAAATATAGAAACCTCTGAAACTTAAGTTTTAAAAGGTTTAGCAAAATTATACTTAAAATGACCGTTTCTTAATCAGAAGCGGTCATTTTTTTAGCATCCAACAACCCTGTTCTTTCCCTGGTGCTTTGCCGCGTATAGCGCCTTATCAGCTTTTTCAATAAAATCAGAGCTATTATCTTCTTTATCAGGAATCATTGTAGTAACTCCAATAGAAATCGTGACATGAGTATTTCCATCAGTACGGCCATCATGATTAATACAAAGAGCCTCTACTGAAGATCTTATTCTGTCAGCATTTTCAAAAGCAGTAGTCTTGTCTGTCTCAGGCATAATAACAACAAATTCCTCGCCACCGTAACGTCCCGCAAAATCATTAACTCTGTACATACAACGGTTAATACATTCTGCAACATATCTCAGGCATATATCACCTTTGCTGTGTCCATAGGTATCATTGTACTGCTTGAAAAAATCAATATCTATCATAGCGATTGACAAACTCTTGCCATATCGCCTGGCTCTTTCCCATTCATTATCAAGATATTCTGTAAATGCCAGTCTGTTACTTATTCCCGTTCCTGCATCAATACGAATGTGTTTCTCCAGCTTCTTGTTTGCATCATTCAATTCATCCAATAGCTTGTCGTTAACAAAGGTATTTACAAAAGATTTGTAGTGAAAGACAGAAATAACCCATGAAAAAATTGTAAAGAGAGTAGAGTTCATTACAACAATAAATAAAAGAACACCATCGTTAATAAGTTTTATGTTTACTATAATAAATGCAGCTTGACTTAGGCCAAATATAGCGAGACTTTGTCCTGGGGGACGAAAGGTAAACGCTGACAAAGCCAGAAGACCTATCAGGTATGGAGTAAAGTCGTCTGTACCACCGTTTGTGTCAAAATTAGCATACTGAGCCCATCCAATGCATACTGCCATGACAAAGAACTGAACCCATCCAATATAATTTGTTTTAGCAAATATCAGCAAAGATGCCAAACATACTAACATTGAAAAGAGAAACAGGATATTAAACATCATGTCGTATCCCAGAACAATCGAAGAAATTATTATGATAATAGTAAGTGCTATCATAACATACAAAACAATTAAGCATCTAGTTTGATTAGTTTTATTTAACTCTTGTGATAATTCTTCTGCATACTTTTTATCAATTTTAATCTTAAACAGTTTAGCTGGATTTATTCTCAAAATGATATTCCTTTCGCAAAAAAATACTAAAATTAAGCTCCAACAGCAATAAAAATCGTAATTTCTTAACGGGGCACAGCTCTGTTTTTTGTTGATTCTCCTTTTATCTCTTGATACAATTTCTTATTTAGAGAGGAATTGAATGAGTGATTCACCTTCTATCAACATACTTCTTGACAGTAAAAATCCATCAATAAGATACAGAACGCAGCGAGATTTACTTAATGTTAAACCGGATAAAGAGTTAAAACAGAAAATATTAGAAAGCAGACAGGTTCAGAAGATCCTTTCTAAAATGCATCCAGACGGATATTGGTTATACCGAAATCTCGGGGCTGGTATTGATTATGCCATGAGTTCTTCTACACATTTTGTATTGTCGTTTTTGGCAGAAATGGGGTTAGACAAAAATGATCTGGTAATAGACAAGGCTGTAAACAGATATTTGCAACTGTCCGGAAAGGAAAAGTGGTTAACCGGGCCAGATCATAATACACATCAATCCTGTCTTTACGCCCATAATTTAAGAACATTTATTCTGCTTGGCTATAAGTCTGATGAACGAATAGAAGAGCGTATTAAAACCCTTCTTGATGATGTTCGTTTTGATGACGGATATTTATGTGTTAGAGATTCATTCGGACCAAAGACCAAAAGCTGTATACGTGGAACAGTAAAAGCTCTTATGGCTTACGCGGAGCTACCGGAATACTATTCTCATCAAAGCTGTAAAAAGACTGTGAACTACTTTTTGAAAAGAAATATATATTATAAGCTTCCGGATTTACAGGAAAAAATTCGGAATGGGATGGGAACTGTTTTTCCTTTTGTAATAAACTGTAGTTTGCTTGAGCCATTATATGCTTTAAGCCGTATGGGGTATGGTTCTCATCCCGCGCTAAATGATGCCTGGGCAACTCTTGAGTCTCACCTAACAGAGTCTGGACTTTATATTCTGGATTGGTTTCCTCCATCATATTTCAGGCCAGGAAAAAAGGGTGAACCCAATGAATGGGTGACATTCTACGCGCTTTTGGCCAAAAAGTATTGTCAGGAGAGCGGGATAAACTCTAAATAGTTCATTGTTCAGATATCTTGATCCTTACACTATTCTCCTGATACAATCCCCGCATCAAACAATTTCTGGAGTTTACCATGATACTCTGTATTGCTACTGCTTCGTGCAAGGTCTGACATAGGACGATACCGCACGGAGCGAAAAACACATATCGTCCGTTAGACTTTGCCTTTAATTAAAAGCGAATTAAATCTGAACTAATTAAAGGAAACGAAGTCATGTTTAACAACTATAAAAATACACTAAAAGATCTTCGCGGTTTTATAATATTGTGGAGTACGCAGACTCTTTCTGCTCTTGGCAGTGCTATGACAAATTTTGCGCTTATTATCTGGTCGTATACACAAAGCGGCTCGGCATTGACAACGGCACTGCTTGCCTTTTGTTCTTATACGCCGTATATAATTTTGAGTATATTCGCCGGAGCATTAAGTGACCGCTGGAATAAAAAGATTACAATGCTTGTCAGTGACAGCTTTGCAGCGCTCTGTACAATTTCTGTTATTATCCTTTTGGTGACAGGACGAATACAGATTTGGTATCTTTATGTTATTAATGCCCTCAACGGACTGATGAACACCGTACAGCAGCCTGCCTCAGATGTAGCGGTAACGCTGCTGACTCCAAAAAAGTATTTTCATAAAATAGGCGGAATGCGGGCGTTCTCAAATTCTCTTGTTACGGTATTAACACCGCTTTTGGCTACCGCGCTTCTGGCTCTGGCCGGTATGCGTATGGTCATAATCTTTGATCTTCTTACATTTGCAATAGCCTTTACAGCACTTTTGTTCTTTGTAAAAATACCTCAGCACCAGAATGATGATAATGCCGAGGGCAAGGCAGAACCTGAAAAATTGTTGCAGGCAGCAAAGAGTGGACTGACATATCTAAAACACAATCGGGGCATACTGGACTTAATCCTTCTGCTCGCGGTAATAAATTTTATTGCCTCAATATTTTATACGGCTCTGCCGGCAATGATTCTTTCAAAGCTTGAAAATGGAGAAATAGCTCTTGGGTTAGTTAACACCTTTACGGGGTTGGCAACAATAGCCGGCAGCCTGTTTGTAACTTTTATGCCGGCGCCAAAGAGCAGAACCAGGGTAATACTGAATTCTTTATTGTTTTCTATGTGTACCGAAAATTTTATTCTTGCCGTTGGTAACTCCCTCTGGCTCTGGTGCTTTGGAGCAGTTTTGGGTTGGCTGTTTATTCCGGTCATGAACGCTAATATGGACGTTCTTTTTCGTCAGAAAATTCCTGTAGAAATACAGGGACGTGTATATTCTGTCAGAAATACCCTCCAGTTTTTTACTATTCCGCTGGGCTATCTATGTGGAGGTTTTTTGGTGGATAAGGTATTTGAGCCCTTTATGGCAGGGCTGCCATCAGGACATTTGCTTCTGAGCCTTTTCGGAACAGGGAAGGGTAGCGGCGCTGCATTTCTGTTCTTTGTAATAGGGGTAGTTGGCGTGTTTGCCTGTCTCCCGTTCAGAGCAGATAAGCATATTTTAAAACTGGAAGAAGGATAAATCTTTTATAAATAATCGATAACCTCGCCCTCTTTAGCGAATAACTTGTTATTCGCTAAAGAGGGCGAGGTATGCAGGCTTTGCATCAAACTGGGGGGGCGACGGTTGTCGCTTTCTATCCATCCTTGCAAAATCTTTCATCCTTAATAGGATTATGCAGCAAGTTCAAAGACTTCTTTGGTGGGGGATTAAACCATCCTGGCTAATAAAAATACTTCCCCCGTGCTGAGTTTTTCATACGGGGCTAAATAAGTTTTTTTATATAAGCATATGCCTGTCACCCCACAGGCAGGGTGATTTTAAAAACAGCGCCGCGTGGATTAGCGTTGCCTGCGGAGATATTGCTGCCTATTTTTTTTAATACACTCATGGATAAAAACAGCCCCGTTCCAGTATGCTTTTGATCCGCTATTTTTCTGTATGATACATAGCGTTTGAATATTTCATCTTCCTTTCCTTCTGGAAGCCCCGGTCCCTGATCTGTAATTATTATGGCGATGCTGTCTTTTTCTCTTTTGGCTTCAAGGAGGATAATACCGTTTTCCGGAGAAAAATCTATGGCGTTATTTATTATCTGTTCAACTGCGTAGCAGAGGTGTGAAGAGTACCCCTTCCATATGAGAGGAGCATCGGAGATTTTTATTTCAAAGCTAACAAGTTCTCTATCTGCCAGATGGGAATAGTTTTTTAATAGATCCTCCAGAATGTCCGCTATATCGACTTCTTCTGCCGCGTGTGCCGGAACTCCACAGTCTGGTATTCCGCTGTAGCTGCTGATATAGCTGTCAATTCTTGACAGGTTTCTCTGAATGATATCAGAAAATCTCAGATCTTTCTCTGTGTTTTTGTCCATCATAAGCCCGTCAAGTGACACCCGGATTACAGACAAAGGGTTACGGATAACATGCCTCAACTCGCTTCGGTACTGCTCTATCTCCCTGTCTCCGGCATCAAGCATTCCTGTTATTTCATCCAGGCTTCGAGTTATTTCTCCTATCTCATTATTTTTCGCGGAGGTAGACTGCTCCGGCAGCAGGTATTCTGTGCGGCGAATAACGGCCAGAGATTTATCAAGAAGCTGTCTCAGTGGACGGACCAGCGTAAACAGGATGTAGAGGCTGTAGACTATAAGCATTCCCATAAATATCAGGCACATAAGAGCAAACTGATTCCGCTGTTTCTGAAGTATGGTTTTTAAAGATTCGTCCCAGTGCTCAAGAAGGAGTATTCCAACAACCTTTTTATCATGTCCATTCCATTTATATAGGTAAAGGGGATAGGCATAATAGAGAACCCTGTCGCCTATTTCTCCGGATTTATAGACGTAATCTATTCCTCTCTTTCCGTTTAATGCCTTCTCTATAAGACTTTCTTTTACCTCTTCCGGATCCTTTTCCTTTGCTTCGCGGAACAGCCCCCTCAGTGGATCAAGAATGCCCTTTATTTTTCTATACAGGTTTATCCTTACAGGATTGTCTTCCAGTTTATCGCTGCGTCGTTCTATAACAAGATTATTTTCTGAATCATAAACCCTGACTATAACATTGGGTATGAGCGGAATATTTTCCATTTTTTTGGCAACTATTTCCGCGTCCGGAGGAAGGCTTTCAAGGTAAAACCTAAGTGAGCTGCAGAAATATCCAGCTTCCATTTGGCTGTGGCCTATAATATCCGCGGCCTGGGTTGATAATCTGAAGTAGAACACCAATGGAAAAAATAAGAGAATTGTCATAAATATAAGGATTATTCCGGCCGTCTTTCCCGGCGCGCGGGGGCTCTTTCCTTTCACAGGCTGCTCCATCGGTATCCGACACCATAGACCGTTTCGATAATATTTATATCCTGTCCAACGAGTTTTTGTATCTTGTCGCGGATTCTTTTTATATGATTGTCTATTACCCTGTCGCATACATAGGTATCTTCCTGATACACAGCGTTCAAGAGCTCTTCTCTTGTGCATATTGTTTTATTGCGGTTCATTACAAGTTTGAGAATTCTGTATTCTGAAACCGTCAAAGGGGTATTTTTTGCTCTAAAAGACAGACTCATGGTTCCCCGCTCAAGTGTAAAGCCATCCAATACCAGCTCCGGCCTGCTTTCAGATTGATTCCCGTTTAATGCCTCAAGGCGTCTCTTCTGTACCCTTATTCTTGCAATCAGCTCCCTGGCTGAAAATGGCTTTCCAAGGTAGTCATCGGCCCCGGATTCAAGGCCTACAACCTTGTCAATTTCTTCGACCTTTGCGGAGAGGAATATTATGGGAACCGTTTTTGCTATTTCCCTAACCCTTCCGCACAGCCATAGACCGTCTTCTCCCGGCATCATTATATCCATAATAATTACATCCGGAAGCCTTTCCTTGAATGAGGCAAGGGCGCTAACGGAGTCTGTAAAAACCGAGATTTCCCATCCCTCTGCCTCAAGAATAATTTTTAGTGAATAAAGAAGTTCTTTTTCATCATCTACAACGGCAACATAAAACATGTCTAAAAGATAGCACAAAAAAACATGGGCTCGAAGATATTTTAAGGTTATACCGGCAATTGTTACATTTATGATACATTTGCGTGATAATAAAGGCATCTTTCCGGGGTATCAATAGTCAAAATCCAATTTTACAGGAGACTATTTATTATGAAGAAGAGATACTTCATTACAGCTTTGGTTTTACTGATAATTCCAGGGCTTTCTGCCTTTGCTCAGGGACAGGCAGAAGAACAAAAACAATCCGCTGAAGCAGAAGAGGCAGACTGGGATAATCCCGCCGAGCGCTATGCTAATGCCTATAAGCAGTATCTGGATGCTGAAAGCCCCCTTGAAAAAGACAATATTAAACACTTTGTCTATCTATCAAGGGACAGGGAGGCCCTTCAGAATCATCCATTTCTGGATATTCCAAGGTTTGATGGCGCCCAGATCATGTATTCATGGAAACAGCTTGAACCTCAGAAAGATCAGTATGACTTCAGCGAGATTACAGAGGATTATAATTATCTAAAAAAGCACGGGAAAAAGCTGTTTATCCAGCTTCAGGACACAACCTTCAACAAAAAGAGAAATGCTGTTCCGAATTACCTGTTGTCAGAAGATTATGACGGCGGGGCAATGTATCAGTATGATGATGACGGAGAGCCCGAGGGCTGGGTCGCCAAGCGATGGAACCCGGAGGTTCAGAAACGTTTCGCGCTTTTACTCAATGCCCTTGGAAAGGAATTTGACGGTAAGATTGAGGGAATAAACCTTCAGGAATCATCAATTGGTGTTTCTGAAGAGTATGATCCATCCTTTACTCCGGAAATTTATGTTGAAGCATTAAAGACCAATATGCTGGCAATGAAAAAGGCCTTTCCTGAGTCTGTAACAATGCAATACGCCAATTTCATGCCGGGAGAGTGGCTTCCCTGGGACGACTTTGGTTATCTTTCTTCTATATATAAGTACGGAGAAGAGATTGGCGTAGGGCTCGGCGGTCCTGATTTAATGGTTACAAGAAAGGGCGCGCAAAACCATACCATAGCCATGATGCATGAAAGTGAGTATACGGTTCCTCTTGGCATAGCAATTCAGGATGGAAACTATATTGGTATGACCGGATCTGATAATGATTATGACGAGTATACGGATACTGGGCTTTCCGGACGAAAGAATATGGTTCCCCTATTGCACGCCTTCGCGAAAGGTTTTCTCAGGGTAAACTATATGTTCTGGTCTAATCAGGAGCCATATTTTGAAGAAGATGTGATTCCATGTTTTTCGTCAAAACCCTTAAAAGAGAACAGGGCGTAATATGAAAAAGACGCTTTCTCAAGACTATATACCAGAGATTGACGGACTCAGGGCAATAGCAGTTCTGGCTGTTGTTATTTATCACTTAAACCTCTTCCCCCCTTTTAAGGGGGGATTTATTGGTGTTGATGTGTTTTTTGTTATCTCCGGCTACGTGATAAGCCGTTCTCTTTATAAGGGGGCCGAATATGGTTTTGCCGCTTACATCGGCAGGTTTTACGCGAGACGGATAAAAAGGATTCTTCCCGCTCTTGCTGTCTGTCTACTTGCTGCAATAACCGCTACGATTCTTTTTATTCCTCCATGCTGGCTTGATGAATCTATAACAAAGACAGGGCTGTCTGCCTTTTTAGGCTACAGCAATTTTACTCTTGCTCTGGATCATAACCGCTATTTCTCTGTTGTAGGGGAACTGAATCCCTTTCTTCACACATGGTCTTTGGCCGTGGAGGAGCAGTTCTACCTGATTTTTCCTCTGATATATTTTATATGGCTCAGGCATGGAAAAAAGAAAAGCGCCGCGGGCTTTATTTCCCGTATTGTTCTGCCCATCCTTGCTCTGGCCTCATTATGCTTTTCTGCCTGGGAAACCCCGGCCTTTCATGACAGGGCCTTTTATCTTCTGCCTTCCCGCTTCTGGGAACTTGCTGCCGGAGCATTGCTGTCTCAGCTCCATTCTGTAAGGGGGGCAATCTTTAAATCTGTAAGGCTCTCAGGGGTTCTGATGCCGGCAGGACTTTTGATGATAGCCTTCACCCTTTTTTCTGCTGATGAATGGGACTTTCCCTTTGCCTGGGCGGTTCTTCCCGTATTGGGAAGCCTTCTTGTTATTAATGGAGTCTGCGCGAAACAGCCCGGTTCCAGGCATCTTTGCGGAATTCTGAGTTCTCCTCCTATGGTTTTTCTTGGAAAGATTTCCTATTCGCTATATCTATGGCACTGGCCTGTTGCCGTGCTTTTAAGGTGGACCATAGGGCTTAATACAATTCCGCTTGTTTGTCTGTATCTGGCTGCTTCATTCGCTCTGGCTCTTGTTTCTTACACGTTTGTAGAAAGCCCTGTAAGAAAGGGGGCTTTTATTCTTAAGCAGCCAAACTGGAAAATTCTTATATTCGGTGCCATTTTATTGGCTGTTTTTTTTCTTTCCGCCCAGGGCATTGTCCGCTCAAGAGAGACCCTCAGCCTGAGTGTTACTAAAGACAGCTACATATGGCGTTCGTGGAGGTTTAAATGCGATCGTCCGGATCCGCCCGTTATCCCGGCACCAGAGATTGAGGGACACGCGGTGTTTGCCCTTGGAGATTCTCACACCGCGGCTTATCGAACCATGCTAAATATTGTATCCGGTCAGCTTGGTTTTGAGGTACACGAATATGAAGCCGGGGGATGTGCTGTCGCTAATCTTCTAAAACCCATGAACAAGATGGATGGCAGCTGGAACCATTATGAGAACGCCCTTTCTGAAATAAAGGATCTTGCACAACCCGGAGATATTGTATTTCTTGCCTCCCTGCGCATGCCGGAATTAAGTGACTTGTTTGAGGTACTGGAGCTTGATCCAATAATAGAAGATTATTTCAGCGATGAATCAAAAGAGAACCGCCGCCAGGCCCTTGAAGAGGCGGATGAAATTATTACAGAGCTTGAGGCTCTGGGGCTTACGGTTTTAATAGATGCCCCAAAGCCGGTAATAAGGGTTCCTCTTTACCGCTGCTCAGACTGGTTTAACAGGAATAATCCTATAGCAGCCCCGGGAACAAGTGTGAGCAGGGAGCTGCTCCTTAAATTGCGGCAGCCTGTGATGGACTCTCTTGACGCATTGAAGCAAAGGCATCCGGCCCTTCAGGTTTGGGACCCTTTCTATGTGCTTTGCACGGATGAGGAGTTTTCTGCCTACGATGATAACGGCCTTCCCATTTTTTATGACGGCGATCATCTAAGCGCCAACGGCAACCGCCTTCTTGCCCCCTCATTCAAGGACAAAATAATCGAAATCTGGATGCCCTGAGCCCCTCCCTCTTGCGGCTATTTCTCCCCCTGAAGATGAATCTGACTCAGGGGGAGTTTTTTATGAAAGGGGTGTACAGAAAGAGGAAGGGCCGTTTAGGTTAAAGCTTCATTATATTCTATTAATGTTGTATGAGCCTCTGTATATCATTTTCTTTTCGGTATAAACATACCAGTTGTTTTCATGTAGTCAACATAATTTTGTCCAAAGCGAAGCTTGAGATCTTTTTCCTCATATTTAGCGATAATGTAATTAAGCGGTATCCATAATAAGTTTATAAGTATTAAAAATGGAGAATTAAAAAAGAAAGCCAATGCAATCCAATATGAAACGTCACCTATCGCTTGGGGGTGTCTAATTTTTTGATAAATCCCCCCATACATACCATTTTCTTTCCTTGTTGTTATTGAATCATTTGCTACCGCTACAGCAGCTCTCATAAGTATGGTTGCCGCAATGCTTATGACAAGTCCTATTGCAATGCTGATTATCCACCCCGATATTCCAGAAAACAATCTCGTACTGAGTCCAATATTCAAAGGATAAAAAAGATATATTATTTCCGCTAATAAAAAAACACACATTCCAACAAAAGATATTTTTCTAATTCTTGAGCAAATCTTATATGATTTATCTCCCTTCTTTTTCTCCATTCTTGCAGGTCCAACACTAATAATATAAAAAATTGTATACCAAAGCATCGAAGCAATCATTATTATTACGTTAATATAGTTAATCATTTTTTCCTTCTTTCTTATAAATTGTCTCTTTTTTGTTAAGTCCAGTTGCAAGTAATATTGTTAAAACGCTTCCGATAAGAAAATCAAACACTCCCAGCGGAAGGAAAAACGGAACATATGCAAATGTAATTGTTGTAATACCAAACGCAACATAAAGTCCAGCTTTTCTATTCATTAGAATTAGGACACCTGAAGAAATTCTTAGTAATGTTATACATGCAAAGAGCACCAGAAGATATTCCGGCTTTTGCGTTATAAGAGTATTAACAGGTTCAAAATACATCTCTGGATAAGGATTAGATATTATTCCTAAAGTCATTAGTAGCGCGGAAATAGTATCCCAGATTTCTATTAAACCATAAAGCAGCAGAATAACAGCTGATGCTTTAATACATTTATTCATAATTGTATACCTCTGCTTTTCTTATTTGCAAATAGCATCTTCACTATTCTAAAGGTGAATACATTCATGAATGTATTCATGAATGTATTTTAGCACAAGAATATTAGCAATTGCAATGCTCTTGTTAAATATTTCGAATAAAAAAATGCAGTTGTCGCGGTATAGTGTCACAGTTTTTGCAGAGATGTTCCAGCTTCCGGCGGCATCGCCGTCCGCTTACACTCTAAAACCGCGCCAAGCCACGGAAGACCTCGGTTGGGTTTTGAAAGAGTCTCATCAATATAATTATTGAGAAATATTATCTACAAACTGCCTGGGAGTCATACCTGTCTGCCTCCTAAATAGGGCATAGAAGGTAGAAGATGATCGGAACCCACATTCAAAGGCTACGGCAATGATCGTAAACTGAGGATACAGGTTTTGTTCTATAGCAATCCGGAATGCCTGTATTCTATAGGAATTTAC
>JAQQAK010000412.1 GCA_028527945.1 Spirochaetaceae bacterium | reverse complement strand
ATTATTGGACGCCTTTAAAAAGGGAAATAATCGTGCCGGAATCGAATTAAGCCTATACTACAAACGTTTAAAAAAATGGAATGACGCGGTTTCAATATGGCTGAAAATATGGGAAAAAAATAAAAGTATTTTTTGTGGAATAGAGCTGGCAAAATACTATGAACATAAAAAGAAAGATTATGAATCAGCTTTGCAAATAACAGAAACAATTTTATCTATGCAGCATTTTAAAATTACTAATTATATTGTTGATCTTGAAAAAAGAAGAAATCGCATCAATAATAAAATTACAGGAAGGAACAAATGTTAGATTTGAGAGAACTTCATATTTCAATTGATAAGAAAAAAATCCTTTCAGGAATCTCCGCGAAAGCGCTGCCTGGGCAACTAACTCTATTGTTAGGTGATAATGGTGCAGGAAAAACAACCTTGTTTAATGCCCTTACAGGCAGATTGGAATATGAATCAGGAGAAGTTTACTATAACTCTGAATTAAAATCTCTTGAAGATGAAAAATACGTTAACAGAATTTCTTTTATAAGAAACGAGGGTGGGACCCTCCCTCTGTTAACAATTGAAGAACAGCTAATATTAAAATGCCGCCTTTACGGAGTTAAAAACTCTGAAATAAAAGATCGGATTGAAAATGTAATAACTCTTTTTGATCTCGAAAAACATCGTCATTATAGATCAGAAGAACTCTCTTCAGGCTTTAGGAAAAAACTTGGAATAGCAATGGCTTTGGTGACTGATGCCGATATATATCTTTTTGACGAACCATTTAATTCTCTTGATCATAAATCAACAACAGCTCTGGTACAAATTATTGACCTTCTTAAAACACGCGGAAAAATAATCATACTATCAACACATACGCCTTCTATAATAGAAAAGCAAACAGACAGGCTTTGGTATTTGTCCGCAAGCAAAATAAGAGAAAGCTCAGATAAAGAAAAAATAACAAAGTTCATAAATAATATCAGCAGCAAAAAAGATGGAATCAGCGAGATGCTTAAATGGATAAAATAATCAGTACTAAAGAGATTTCACGCATACTTTATTCACGAAGTATGCATAGAATGAATGGTAATCCATCAATTGCGACTCTAAATGGTTACCTCAGTGTTATTTTTATAATAAGAAGCGCGGCAAATCTCTTTTTAATATATTCATATAGCGCAGCAGAATCTACCGCAAATTATGCCCAAATATCAATTGGCTGGATTTTATACTTATGTTCTTATTTTATTTTTTGCAGCAGTCTTTCTGCTTTTCATGTAAGCTTTGCTGTACCCCTGGACAGTTTTTTAGGAAACAGCCCAAATGGAAAAACATTCAGAAGAATATTTTTAAGACAGGCAGCAATAATAAGACCAATGAATATTACGATGTTTGCTCTTGGTGTAATTGGCTTTTTTATTTTTACTTTTACAAACATTAATTTTCTTACAAAATTTAGCCTAATTATTATTACAGTTATTTGTATAACAATGGCATATGGAGTTTTTAGATTATCAATTAAATTAAAACTAGGAAAACAAGAAATGCAAATTCTGGAAGCTGTCCTATTATCAACTCTTGTTATACTTAATCCAGATATAGTAAACCATGAAGGAAAAATAATATTTCTTATTTATGGCTCAAATATACCTTTTGACAATTTTTTAATAGTTGCTATCAGCATTGTTTCAATTGGCTTTTTAGTTTGTATTCTTTTGTTTTTCACCAAATTTGTTACTGCAATAAATATTTTCTTACAAAACAAAAAAAGTACTTCATCTCCTCTTGTAAGCTGGTATTTTCATTTCTTTAAAATTACATTCTGGTTTGTTCTTTATATGATAATGATACCATTACTTTCTTTAAATCTTGTATCACATATTACTCAGGCTAAAATTTTCGGTGGATACGCTGCATTCTGTGTAATAAGCTACATCTTTTTTCTAATGAACTGTGAAAACACAATTCAATCAGAATTAAGATGTAAACTTCTAAAAAAGAAAAATATTCTTTATTTATCCAAGGTAAGCTTTTTACATTTAGGTCTTACATGCTTACCCGCAATATTTTTTATGTTCTAATCACATCTTGAATAACCACAGCTAAAACAAGTGATACACCCATTTGCATATGTTAACCGCTCACCACATTCTGGACAGCTCTTGTCTGATGTTATGACTTCTTCGCCGTCTTTTATATATTTTTTCAGAACTCTTGCAACACTACGCTCAAAATCAGTAAAATTAGTATCTTTCTGAAGTTGGCTTATAACAAACTGTAAAGGGGTACCATGCCTTAATGACATAGAAATGAAACGGGCCAAAGAAGAATTTGGAGAGTCGAATTTATGGGTAAAATCTTTTAAAGCGACTTCTTCTTTTCCATTAACAAAAATAAGATCATATCGGCCGTCAGACTCTTTTCTAACAATTGTTTTATTCTCAGTTTTTATATCAATTTCTGAATCTGGATCATCTATTACAAATATTTCATAAAGACTGTTTTTCAGTTTGCCTGCAATTACTATTATACTCTTAGCTCCAGCACGTACTCTATGAATATCACAATTAAGGTCTTTAGGGCGTTTAGGTGCATGATGTGTTTGAATAGGCTGTTCAGCTTCTTCTTTCTTGTATTCGAGAATTCCTTTCATGCTTCCATTAGGATTAAATGTTGTGAAGACCTTAAGTCCCTTATCATAAGCATACATAAAAAGTTTGTTATATTCATCAAAGTCAGTTCCATCAGGCAGATTAAGTGTTTTAGAAA
>JAQQAK010000411.1 GCA_028527945.1 Spirochaetaceae bacterium | reverse complement strand
TTTTTTTATTTTCTTTATTTATAGTGTTAGTCGTAATATTTTTTTTGTGTTCTTCCAATAATTTATTTACATCTTCTTCATTGTTCAGAACAACCTTATCTTCACTATTGCATCCTCCGCACAGATGCTCACAATAACCTTCTTCTACACATTGTTTTGTAAGCTTGCCTTCAAATGCTTTTTTTAGTTCATCTTTATAAAATTTCTTCCCAACATTTAAGCCAATTTTATCCCAAGGGAAAATATAATCCATATCTTTTGAGCAGCAAATCTCTTCTTCGACATCCCAATCTGCATCTTCAATAACTTCTCTCCAAACATCTTTTTTTAGATATTCTTCCCAAGCATCAAGCCTTGCTCCTCGGTTATATGCTTGTATTATCAATTCCCCTACTCGTTCATCTCCACGGCTTATTATACCTTCAATATAAGACATGAACGGAGATTGATAACCTACCTTGAAGAACTTAGGAGATAAACTCTTTTTTACTTTATATATTTTATCAAAAGCATCTTGTTCTTTCAGCTGAAAAGACCATTGAAAAGGTGTATGTGGTTTTGGAATAAAAGTTCCAATATTAACATTAAGCATCATTTTAGATCTTTTACTTACTTCTGTTAAAAAGTTCATAATTAATTCTGTTTCATCTTCTATTTCATAAAAAGGAAGACCAAGCATAAAATAAAATTTTGCTTTTTTCCAACCTAATTTTTTTGCTTCGTCAAGTATTTCTACAATTCGTTCAAGCGGTGCTTCTTTGTTCAACCCTCGTTGTTTTTCAAGCTCAGGCGTCTCTACTGCAAATGTGAGCCCACTTTTTCGAACTTTTGATATTTCATCCATTAATGGCAATGTAACACTGTTAACGCGCATTGACGGGAAAGAAAAAGATATTTTATCTTCACTATATTTATCATTAAGAATTGTAATTAATTCTTTTACAAAACGAAAATCACCAGTAGACAGAGACGCTAAAGTAATTTGTCTATAACCACATTCATGAACAAGAAAATCAACTTCATCTAAAATATTTTTTAAAGTCTTTTCTCTATAAGGTCTGTAAAATATTCCTGCATGGCAAAACCTGCATCCGTTAGGACAACCTCGCATAATCTCGACTACACCATGATCCTGCACTGTACTTATAGATGAAACAAGGACTTTTTTTCTTTTTTTACTTTTTGTAAAACCGTTCCACACGGCCTTTTTAGTATGTTCTGTTTTACCTTTATACCAAAAATAAGGTGATTCCTTAATTTTATCTAATAATAAGCTACGTTTAGCTCCATTATTTTTCATTTCATTTAAATCACAAATCATATTTGTAAAGACTTCTTCAGCTTCACCTATAAAAATTGCGTCAATAAAACCACCGAATGGAACTGGATTAGTAATTGCAGGTCCGCCCGCAATTACTATAGGTTCATCTTCAGATCTTTCTTCATTTTTAATATTAATTCCACTTAAATCAAGAATATTTAAAATATTAGTAGCAGCTAATTCATATCCTATTGTAAAGGCTAATATATCTGTATTTCTAACTAATGTGCCAGTTTCTAAAGTATAAAGCTCAATATTTTTTTCACGCAAAATTTCTTCAAAATCCGGCGCGGGAGAAAAAACTCTCTCGCAAGAAGCTTCTGTTTCATAATTAATCATTTCATAAATTAATTTTACAGCCTGGTTAGACATTCCAATCTCGTATAGATCAGGAAAACATAGCGATACTTTGAAATTTGTTTCTTGTTTTTGTATTATTCCATATTCTCCGCCAACATAACGGCCGGGCATATTTACTTTCAGAAGATCTTTTTTCAGATCTACCTCTGGTATTATATTTCTCATAAAAGTTTTAATCTCTCTTTAATATTTATATTTATGTAGATAAATACTGGACACAATACCTAAGCATGCCATAGTATTTAACATTGAGGAGCCTCCATAAGAGACTAGAAGAAGAGGTATTCCTGTAATAGGCATAATCCCCATAGCCATTCCAATATTTACCAAAAAATGAAAAAATATCATCGCAACAATTCCTGCGCCTACATATAACGCGAAAGGTTCTTTTGCTGATAATAATATGTATAAACATCTAATCATAATTATTAGAAATAATAAAAAAACTATAGAACATCCAATAAATCCCCATTCTTCAGCAATTATAGAAAAAATAAAGTCAGTTGATTGCTGCGGTAAATATCTATAATGCGATTGTGTCCCCTTAAGATACCCTTTCCCGGAAGGTCCTCCTGAGCCTACCGCAGTTATTGATTGAATAACATTCCAGCCAGCACCTCTAGGATCAACTTGAGGATCCAGAAAAATTATAAGTCGCTTTAACTGATATTCTTTTATAAAACTTCCAGCTCCTAATGTTAGAGTAAAAGCTGCTATTAAAATTAAAAATATAAAACAAATCCAGTAATAATATCTTTTTTTAAAAACAAGAAAACCTATTCCACTAACTATAAAAATTATAAATGAAGATCCAATCATGAATAATAAAGTTTGCTTACTTGCAAGTATTTTCGCAAGTTGAACAGATTTTTCTGTTACTATAAAAATATCCCATGCGGGAACCATAATACCAATAACAGACAAAGCTCCAGCAGATAAAAGAAAAACCAAATATCTTTTCTTTATTCCAGCTACATAGGCCATTATAAGATAGATTGGGATCAAGACCATTGCTGTTCCCATATCAGGTTGTATTAATATTAAGAGCATAGGAATGCCCGTCTGAACGAGACTAAGCATAAATCTCACAATATCAGACTGTTTATCACGACTACTTTCAAAATAACAAGCAAGCCTTATAATTACTGCAAGTTTCATAAACTCTGAGGGCTGAAATCCAATTCCCATAAAACTCAACCAGGATTTAGCTCCATTGACAACATTTCCAACAATTAAAACAACAGCAAGTAAAGCTGTCATAATTATATAAAAATACCAACTTATTGCTTTGAGTTTTTCATAGTTTATAAAAGACATTCCAAACATTATAGCAATACCGGCACAGGCCCAAACTATCTGTTTAATATATTCATGATTTTGAAGAACTCCATCTGAGGAAATTGCGCTGGAATAAATAAATAATATCCCTATTACAGAAAGACCAATAGCGCATAGAAGTATTATAAAATCAAATCTAAAAAAGGACCTCGTTTTCATTAATTATCAAGCTCCTCTAAATTCCCACCTTCACGGTTTTCATTTTCAGTTCTCTCCGCCTCAGCCTCAGCAGCTTCTTTTAGACGTTTTTTCCAATCAAGAATATACCATTTATATTTAAACTCTTCCAAAACTTCTTCATAAGTCTGATGAGCAAATATTCCCTGAAGAATCATATCAGAAGCCTTTGGAGCCCACCATTCCCAATTATTTACACCTTCTACATTAACTATAAGAACAATCTGTTCATCAGGATCATCAGTTTTATAAGGAGCATAAGCAGCAAACCATGAATGCCATTGATCTTTGAGACCCATTTCACCTGTTCCTGTTTTTCCTGCGCATTCTACAGCCTTTGTTGTAATTACCCATTTTGCGGTTCCATCAGTAATAACTCCGCGCATATAATCTTTTAAAGTTTCAAAGTTTTCTTTATCAATAAAAGATTTATGTAAGACTTCTGGCTCAACTTTTGAAATAACTTCACCAGAAACTGAATCTACAACTTCTTTTAAAATATGGGGTTTATATGAAACGCCTTCATTAACAACTAAAGATACAGCACAAGCCATCTGCAAAGGCGTTACAGCCATAGCTCCCTGACCAATAGAGATATTCATAGTATCTCCACCTACCCATTTAGTTTTATAAACTGATTCCTTCCATTCTGGTGTAGGGACTAAACCTCTTGCTTCACCAGGCAAATCAATCCCTGTTAAACTTCCACAACCAAAGTCACGTGCATATTTTGTAATGTTATCAACACCTAAATAATCTACCCCCATAGTGTAAAAGAAAACATTACAAGATTCCGCAAGCCCCTCTGCAAGGTTCAACGGCCCATGACCGCTTAATTTATGACAATTGAATGTACGATCACCAAGAGTTTTAGAACCATTACAAACGACTTTCGCGTCTAACGGAAAAGCCTGCTCCTGTAAAACAGCTGCGGTCATAATAATTTTAAAAGTAGAAGCCGGCGCATAAGTAGATTGTATAGCTCTATTTAAAAATGGAAATCTTGGATCAAGTGATAATCTGTTATATTCAGCCATGCTATTATCTGAATAAAACAAATTAGGATCGTAATAAGGATATGATACCATAGCGAGAACTTCACCAGTATTTGGCTTCATTACAACAACAGAGCCTATACGATCTCCAAGAGCTTTTTCACAAAGAGTTTGTATATGCCTATCTATAGTTAAAACCAGATTATTACCGTTTTTAGGAGGAACAACTTGAGAAACACTATCAATTCGACGACCTTTAGCATCTACAGTCCTCATTCTTTTTCCATTAGTACCGCGAAGAAGCATATCGTATTGTTTTTCTATTCCGCTCTTTCCAATTGTAGAATTTCTGTCATAACCTTTATTATATAAAACTTGTAAATCTTCACTAGTTATATTACCAACATAACCAATTATATGAGATATTGATCCTGTCTCAGAATAACCTCTTATTGGTTTACTATGCCAAGTTATACCAGGAAAATCTTCAATATGTTCTGCTAAATATGTTATGTCGTCATAATCAATTGCGTCTTTTATTTCAATTTCTTGAAAAACTCCATTAGAACCAACAGGAAGTTTTGCCTCTAAATCTTTTTTACTAATTCCAAAATATTCATGGCAACTATTAATAAGTTTTTCTTTTTCTATCTCAGTTAGCTCTCCAGGAACAACACCAATAGCAAAAGATGGAATATTCATAACAAGAGGATAGTCTTTGTTTCTATCATAAATTTCACCGCGTTGAGACAGTATTACAGCTTCACGACTTGAAACATCTTTAGCTCTCTTTTGGTATTCAGTAAAATTAACAATTTGCATACTTGCAAGAAATAGTGCATATAAAATAACAGCCCCTATTATAAT
>JAQQAK010000410.1 GCA_028527945.1 Spirochaetaceae bacterium | reverse complement strand
ATCAAATAAAAAAAGTTGATGATAAATCCATTATCTTAAATTCGGCATATAAAAATACTAAAAAATATCTTGATTCTGAAAATATTCTTGAGATGGCTACGGATCTTAAAATTATCAATTTTAATGGAGATGGCGTAGCTTTTGCTGCAATTCCTGAAAAAAATGATGTATTATTTATTAGTCATGATAAAATTGATTATTTTAGTAATTATTGTACAAATGTTATGAGCTTTCCAAAAGAAATATCAGTAACCAATGATGGCCATGTATATGTTCTTGATAAAGTAACGCGAAAGGTGAGTATTTGGGTATATGATGGTCAAGACGTATCTTTTAAAGGTTTTCTATCAGATACTTTTGGCAGTGAGCTTGTTGGTGTCTGTGCAAATCCTGATAGTCAATTTCAACGTGAAACAAATACAAATGATATGTTTTTATTAAATCAGCATAAAATAATTTATAATATAAATGGCAACACATATGAGTTTGATTTATCAAATAAGGATATTAATAATGGTTTAGATATAATGGCTCCTGAAAATATCCTATATTTTAAAAATAGTACTGGCCAATATTTAATCCTTAATGATAAATATGAAGGTAAAATTATTAAATACAGCATCAAAGGTACTGATATAGTTTATGAAAAATATTTCAAGACAGGCGCAGTTTTAAGTAAATCAGTTTCATATAAAGATATAGGCTACAATCCTGTATATGATGAAATATGTTTATTGGATTCTTCATCAAATAGTGTAATGGAAGTTTTTTCATCTAATCTGGATAGTCATTATCAGATAAAGTTTGAAAAAGAAATAAACGCGATTGATTTCTATGATGGTGATGAAATAAAGATACTTGATACTACATCATTTTTTAAAGCTTCACTTGTTACTGCAATAACAGAAGAAGGGAGTGTAAAACAGTATTATTATTCTACAAAAGATGTAGCTTTTTCAGAAACTGAACAACCCATTATATTTAATCTGTCACAAGATACTACTTTTTATTTTGATATTGATTTTTTAGACCAGGAATACGATATCAAGTTTTTAATACAACCCCTGTCAGCTTTAATGTCTTCAGGCAGCACAAACTCAACAAAGACTATAGACTTCCCTGAAAAAGGCTCTTGGTGGAATGTTAAAGAAAGTCTTTTTGACGCTGAAAAGATAAATAATGGAAGGTACAAGCTTACATATAATGCAAATGTGTTTTCAAAAGATTTCGAAGAAGGTCCCTGCCGGGTTTATATACTAAAAGCACCATTTAAAATATCAGATAGATCTATTTCGGAATATATTGCTATTGCTCATATAGATCTAATTGCAGATTATAAACTTGATAATTCAATAACAAGCATCATAAATAATATTTATAATTTAAATATACCTAAGGAAAAGTTGGATACAATAAAAGGTTCGGTTCATGAATTGCATTCATCGTTAGATAAGAAAAATTATTATATAAATTTAATGAAAATATTGGAAAACCTTAATTCTGAAGAAATCCTTGCTTGCGATAATTATAAATTAGGTGAAGAGTTGAATTCCAATAGTTTTTATATCAATTATAAAGATTTGACTAAAAATGAAATTGTGGCTATGGCATCAAGTCATATGAATATCTTAAGCTCTAACCAAGGTGATAAGGCGCGAAAAATAAAAGAAATCTCCAAGATCGCGTCTAAAAACTTTGGATATGCGGATGGGGCTGGTGTTTCCAGTTTTGAGACAAGACTTTTTTATTGGGATGAAAATAGCAAAACTGCTTATCTAAAAGATTCAAATGGTAATGTTATTCCTGAATCAAGTGAATGGTTTATCAGAGACGGAAATCATAATTATTGCAAATATTGGAATGGCACAGGCTATATGATGCATATTTCTAACAGCTTGTATCAAAATTGGTTTTTTGAAAATAGAATTTCTCCATTAATAAAAGATTTTGATGGAGTCTTTTTAGATGATGTTTGGTCTAATGTCTACAATAATACAGTTGTTATTGATGGTGACGGCGTTCAGACTTTTTATTCAAATGATACTTCTGACTGGCTGGGAGATTCTTGGTTAACAGATTATAGCGCTTCCTGGTCTGAGAATGAGTATGCTGGCAAGATCCTTGCATGTAATGGACAAAAAATAGAGATAACAGGGAACAGTAAAAATACATTATGGTTTAACAAAAATGATCTTACTAAAATGGGATCTAATTTCGCTTATAAAATTATTAGCGTCGGCAATTCTATTTATCAGGATCAGGTAGTTTCCTGGTTGCCTCAACCAGAAACATATAGTGATTCAATGATAAAATTCTTAGGTAAACTAAAACACTATTTGGAAAATAAAGGCAAAGAGTTAATAATAAATATGTGGCTTGAAAAAGATTATTTGACTACTGAATATGCAAATAATGCCAATTATATTGTTAATGAAGCGTTAACACATACTTGGGATATGAATAATTTTGTAACAAAACAATTTCTCGCAGTTGATTATTATGAGGCAGAGGCACGTCTTGGTAAGATGACTAAGCATAAAAATAAAACAATAACAATATCATATCCTCATAATCAGCAAAGCTATTTGGAGCTGATTGGAGTCACCTTGCTTTTATCGAAATATGATAAAAAAGATCCCAAACTGTTGGTGACAGGAAGCAATATCAATCTTTCACAGCTGTATGTAAATAGACTTCAGACAGTAGATTTCGGCTCTCCATTGGGAGAGCATCAGATGATTAAATTGAAGGGAAGAGATTATTATCTTAGGCGCGAGTTTAAAAATGCCTGGGTTTTATATAATCCTTCCAGGCATGGTATTAATGTAGCTGATTTAAATGATTACAATGGCATTGTTTTTCCTGTTTATAAAGATATTCAATCTTATAAATCATCTGATAAACCTTTGTATATTCCTCAAAGAAGTTGTCTTTTTATTGCAAAAGACGGAACTAATTTTTTTAAAAAACTTGAAAAAAACATGACCTATTGCCAATTATCAGATGAAGAAAAATTCATAAGTTTCACTTCTGCTGGAAAAGAAAAAATTGGTTCCAATTCGGTCTGGATTAATGGTGGATATTCAAATAATAAAAACTTGATAATGGATGGAACTGGAGTGATTCCCAAAGGTGAAACGATAAAATTGTTTCATGCTGGTAATGGACAATCTTCAAGTGTGAAAGCCAATGATTTAAAGAAATTTTCTATAAATGGTGTTAAAGAATTTGTCATGTCGCCAGATTCAATCTCTAAAATTATTAAAATATTTGATTCATCAACTTTGGATGAGTTGAAAGCAAATGTAGATTACACAATCACATATCGCAATTTAACTTTTGATGAGGAAGGAGTTCCAAAGTGGGATACAAGAGTTACTATCTTAAATAGTAATTTTTATAACAAGAATCTGACTATATTATATATTGATAGAAATAGTGCTGATGACACTTCAATCTTTTGTCAGCAGGAACATGGCATTTTAATTAATAACGAACCTAAGTTAGAATTAATTACTGGCGGAATAGATTATGTTGATTGCAATACATCTTTAATTGAAAATGTAGATTATTATGCGTTGACTGAAGAAACTTACAGACTTTGGGACTATTCTGCTTCAGTAAACACCTCTAAAAATAAAATAATTTTTAATACAAAAGATTATAATATTGATATGGGGCATATCGAGCCTGAGAGTTTAATTGTCGTGTCTGATGAGCTTAACCCTGATTCAAATGAGTTTAACGGCCATAAGTTAGATATTAAATCGTCTGATATAGAAATTTACAAACCAAGAATTCTTTACTATGGGTTTAGAGAGGATGTTCGTTATTCTGATAGCGGAAAGACCATTCCTTCTTTATCTCGTCAAATAAATAATTATACTCCCGCAAGCCTTTTTAAAAAAGATGAGGGTGTGTTTTATGACAGAGTCATAGTTACTGGTGATTATGATGAGTTTGGCTCTATTAATGGTTTTGTAAAAAGTGATGAGAATGATATTGGCGGCATTGATGAATTATCCAAGTATTTCGATGTTGTTATAATAGGCGACACCTTTCAGGAACTGGGGACTGATAAAGAACTTTCTGACATTCCTTCACAGCCTGCCCAGGATAATGACATTTCTTTGTTCAAGTCATGGTTAAAAGATGAAGATTATAATTTTATAAAGAAGTTTGATAATTTATTAATCGATCAAAGAGGCGGTTTGCTAAGTTTTGAATGGAATAGTGACAGAAGTAATTATGTGAAAAATACTTTACCAAATTTAAAAAATAAATTTGGAGTTTCATCAATTGCTGGAGAACCTGTTGATAGCAGTAATTATGTAATCTTGTGGCCTAATGTTCAGGGGGTGAGTGATAATCATATAAAAATAGGTGAGGCATATAACCATTGGGAGAATAATGGTAAGTATGCCAGTTATGTTCCATTCGGAAGTTTTGATACCACTGATGGATATCACAAAGTTTTTTCTATAGAAAAGAGTACGGGGCGTCCCTCTGGGGTGGCATTTTATAAATATAATAAAACTGTTCCGAATATTCTTTGGTTAGGAGTTTCTTTTACTGATATGAAATATCTTATAGATTCCTGGATAGGAGTTAGGGTAGAATTTAAAAATATATCCAAATATTCTTCTGGTTCAGATTTTAAAGTTTTATATAACCAATACACAGATCAATTATCATATAGAAATAAAATCTCTGTAGAATAGAAGCTAAATTGAAAGAGTTCTTGTTAATAAGCTGAATCGTTATTGTAATGTTCAATTTATGTTTTTTTTACTTGACAACTTATTAAAAGACATATTAAAAGTGTTGTATGGAATTAAATGAAAAAGGTGTAAATACTCTTCTTGTTAAAGATATTAATACAAGAATTGTTATGCTTGAATTAAAAAGACAGAAAAACGCCACAATTAAAGAGCTTTCTGTTTTATGTGATCTAACTGTAGTTACTGTTAAAACAATTCTTGAAGATATGATAAAAGCTGGAAGGGCATTCAAGGGGGAGCTTGTTCCATCAAAAGGAGGGCGTCCCTCACAGAGTTATCACTTTAATGAGAATTATAGTCTTGGGTTATCTCTATTTATTAGAGAAATAGATGGAGAAGATTCGGTTTGTTTAAGAGTCTTTGATCTTTTCGGTAAAATAAAAGAAGCAGAAGATTATAAAATGGGAATGGTAACTCTGGAAAATATTGAAGAGTTAATTGAAAAATCCATTCGCCGTTTTTCTCAAATAGGAGCAATTTCAATTGGTATTCCTGGAATTGAATATGAAGGAGAAATTGTCTCTCTTGACTACGAAGATTTTATTGGCACACCTATTGTCTCCAGACTGGAAAAGAAGTTTAAACTTCCGGTTATTATTGAAAATGATGTTAACGCGGCTGTACTTGGGCGAGCAAGGATTTCAGAAGATATCGGAACAGAAATTTATATCTATTTTCCTCGGAAGTACAAACCCGGTTCAGGAATAAGAGTGAATGGAAAGATTCTAAAAGGGAAGAGGCATTTTGCCGGAGAGATTGGTTGGCTGCCGCTCAATATTGAATGGGGGGCAGCTCTTGCTGATTCTATTGAAGGCTTTACCGATGCTGCTTCAAGGGTCATTATTAGCATGATTTCTGTTCTGGATCCTGATTCTGTAATAATTCACGGAGAATATATTTCTGAAGAGCATATAAAAAAGATCAGGCAAAAATGTTCGGCAGGACTTCCTGATAGAATGACTGCAAATATCTCATGTGCTGAAGATTTTAGTCTGGATTATGAAAATGGTTTAATTGATTTGACATTGTCAACTTTGGAAAGTGAGGAGAAATTATGGCAACACTTTTATTAATTATTATTTACATTGCTTTTATTAGTTTAGGGCTTCCTGACGCTCTTTTGGGTTCTGCATGGCCTGTTATGCAGCCGGATTTGAATGTTCCATATGCTTTTGCAGGAATCCCTCAAATAATGATCTCTGGAGGCACTATTCTTTCAGCACTTTTTTCAGGGCTTCTTCTTAAAAAGTATGGGACGGGTAAGGTTACCGCTGTAAGTGTATCGCTTACAGCTATTGCGCTTATAGGTTTTTCTTTTTCTCCATCTTTGTGGTGGCTCCTTGTTTTTACTATACCTATGGGGCTGGGCGCCGGTTCTGTAGATGCTGGACTGAATGCATATGTTGCTAATAATTATAAGCCGCATTTAATGAGCTGGCTTCACTGTTTTTGGGGAATAGGCGCGCTTGGCGGACCACTTGTTATGTCCATGCTTTTATCCAAAGGTTTTCAATGGCGTCTTGGTTATAGATCTATTGGTATCTTTCAGGTTTGTCTTGTCTTTATTTTAATAATTTCGCTACCTTTATGGGATAAGGTTAAAAAAGAAAACGAAGTTGAAACAAAAGAGGAGGAATCAGGAGATGATATTCCATTCTTTTCTGTATTGAAGGTAAAGGGCGTATTAATGGCGCTATTAATCTTTTTATTTTATTGCGGAATAGAATTAACTATGGGTCTATGGGGAGGTTCGTATCTTTTTAAAGTGAAAAATATGACTCCTTCAACCGCTGCTATCTGGATTTCTATCTATTATGGCGGAATTACTATTGGTAGATTTTTCTCCGGCTTTCTTACCTTTAAGCTTTCAAATAATTCAATGATTCGTCTTGGTATTTCAATCGTTCTTTTGGGCGTTCTTTTTATGCTGCTACCTTTGCCTCAGGGATTTGTTCAAGCAGGATTTCTGCTGGTAGGTCTTGGATGTGCTCCAATATTCCCTTCAATGCTTCATGAAACACCTGTAAGATTTGGAAAGAAAAATGCTCAGGCGGTTATGGGCTTTCAGATGGCAGCTGCCTATGTCGGCTCAACGGTATTTCCTCCCATGTTTGGATTTATTGCAAGTTCACACGCAATGTATCTTTTTCCATTCTTTTTACTTGGATATATAATTATACTAATTATTTGTTTTGAAAGGCTTAAAAAAGTTGTGGCAAAAAAAATAGCTTCCTGAATTTCAGGAAGCTATTAAGCTATAAAAACTAATCTATGATACTATGCCTTACTTAAAGCCAACGCAATATTGACAACGGCATTTTAATGAAGAAGTGCCGGTTTTTTTAGGCCAATATTTTGTAATCCACTTTTTGAATTTATTTTTGAGTTTTTACCATCATCATAAGGATAGGAATAACTTGTTTCTGTGTAATATGAATTTCTGCTTTGGGTTGAGTTGACCTCACCCCTAAAAACAGTACAAAAGAGTAGATTAGTTTTCAGCCAATAAATACAATGGAGGCTGAAATGAAAAAGAGATTTAGTGAAGAACAGATAGTCAAAATACTTGACGAACAAACATCTGGAAAGAAAGTAA
>JAQQAK010000409.1 GCA_028527945.1 Spirochaetaceae bacterium | reverse complement strand
ATCAAATAACACTAATTAGTGTTATTTGATATTTTAAAAGACAAAAAAGGAGAGAATGTTTTGTTTAGCACATTGTTGCAGAACCTGTTCAATGCTTTGCAATGGGGTAGTTTCTATTCAATGATAGCCCTTGGCTATTGTCTTGTTTATGGAGTTCTGCGTTTAATAAATTTTGCACATGGCGATATTTTTATGATGTCATGTTATTTTGCCTTTTTTATTGCCAGTTTTTTTCTATCAACTATGGCTGGGCTTCCAGGCTCTGTAATCTTTGTAATAACACTTGCTTTAACTATGGTAGCTACTTCCGGTTTGGGAGTTTTAATAGAAAGAGTTGCCTACAGGCCATTAAGAAACAAAGGGGCACATCGCCTTTATGTTGTTATTACAGCTCTTATGCTTGGTTTTGTACTTGAAAATGGAAACCTTGCAATACTTGGAGCAAGCTCAAGAAGATTCCCTGATTTGATAACTAAAAGAATTATATCTTTTGGTAATGTAAATCTAACCAACCTTAAGATTCTGGTTATTGTTGTTTCAATTCTTGTTTTTGCGATTCTTAACATGATTGTTAACAGAAGCAAAATCGGTATGGCTATGAGGGCTATATCTTATGATAAGTTTGCGATTCCACTAATGGGGATTCCTGTAAATAAGGTTATTACTTTTACATTTATTCTGGGATCTTCTCTGGCTGCAGTAGCCGGAATACTGTTTGGGATGAGCTATCCTGTCCTGGATCCATATATGGGAATGATTATCGGTTGGAAGGCTTTTATTGCGGCAGTTGTAGGTGGTATTGGTGATATCAAGGGGGCCTTTTTAGGCGGATTTATTCTTGGTTTTATCGAGATTATCGTTGTAGCGTTCTTCCCTTCAAGTTATAAGGATTTAATTTCCTTTATAATCCTTCTGGTTATTCTAACCGTAAAACCTACTGGTTTTTTTGGTGTTGCCAAGAGCACAAAGATATAGGAGAAGGTTATGGATTCAACAAAAATAAACGAACAGAAAAAACATATAAATCTATGGCCGGCTCTTGTATTTGGTGGAGCATTAATACTGTTTGCTCTTGTAGCAGTTGGTGTAATTAATCAGTACATACAGACTGTTATAATGTTTATAGGAATAAATATTATAATGTCATCCAGTCTTAATATTGTAAACGGATATATGGGTGAGTTTTCATGTGGACACGGCGGATTCATGCTGGTTGGAGCATATGTTTCATCAGCTTTATCAGTCTTGCTTTTTACAGACAGCTCATGGGTTGGTCACTCGCTTTTACCACCTTCAACAGCGATATTTCTATTTCCTGTTGTAATCATAATTGGTGGAATCGTTTCAGCTTTTGCTGGTCTATTGGTGGCTATTCCTTCATTCAAAACCCGTGATGACTATCTTGCTATTATTACCATCGCTGCAAACTTTATCTTTGTATCACTTGTAAATAACTTAGAGTTTGTTGGAGGCTCAAGAGGATTTATGGGAATGAAAAATGCCATATATGCTATGGAAGATATAATAAGACTTCCGTATATGCTTATATGGACAGTAACTTTTGCTGTACTTGCAGTATTTTTTATTCGACGACTTATGCGTTCTACCTTTGGAAAGGGAATTTCCGCAATAAGGTATGATGAGATTTCCGCGGAAATTATGAGTGTAAACACAAATCATATGAAGGTTGTAGCTTTTATGTTTTCTTCAGGTTTGGCCGGTATTGCCGGAGGCTTGTTTGCTCATGTTCTTGGTTTTATAAATCCTTCATCGTTTAATATTATGAAGTCTACAGAATCTCTGGTTATGGTTTATTTAGGAGGCATGGGATCATTAAGCGGCTCTGTTTTATCCGCTATAATATTTACATTCCTTCTTGAAGCAATGAGGCCTCTTCAGATATTAAAGTGGGTTCTTATTCCTCTAATGCTTATACTTCTTATGCAGTTTATACCCGAAGGGCTTTTGGGAAACAGAGAACTGACAGATGTATTTCCAAAACTGAAACGTTTCTTTAGAAGGAGGGATATATGAGCCTTTTAAAGATTGATTCTCTTACACACAGGTTCGGCGGACTTACAGCTGTTTCTGATATAAATTATGAGCTTGAAGAAGGCGGTATTTATGGTCTGATTGGTCCCAACGGCGCTGGTAAAACAACAGTTTTTAACCTTGTCAGCGGTTTTTATAACCCGTCAGAGGGCGATATCATCTTTAATGGAGAGAGAATAAACGGACTTCCTCCACATGAGGTCGCAAGCCGTCAGATTGGACGAACCTTCCAGAATATCCGGCTCTGGAGTGAAATGACTGTGCTTGATAATATCAAGATTAGTCAGCATTACCAGATTGGATACGGTATCGCGGACGCGTTTTTTAAAACAAAAAAGTTTCAAAAAAGAGAGAATGAAATTACTCAAAAAGCTATGGAACTTCTTAAAATTTTTAAACTAGAAGATCTGGCCTATGAGTATCCTTCAAATATTCCTTATGGAATTCAGCGCAGAGTAGAGATTGCAAGAGCTTTATCTCTTGGCCCTAAACTTCTTATGCTTGATGAGCCGGCAGCGGGCTTAAGTACCGCTGATGTTGTTGAGCTTATTGATTATATTAAGTGGGTTCATGAAACTTTCAAGATTACTATCTGGATGATTGAACACCAGATGCAGGTAATTATGTCGCTTTGTGAGCATATTAAGGTTATTGATTTTGGAAAGGAAATTGCCGACGGACTACCTGAAGAAATTCAGAATAATCCGCAGGTTATTAAAGCTTACCTTGGGGATGGTGAAATATGATGCTTGAAGTTAAGGACCTTAAGGTTCGATATGGAAATATAGAAGCGCTCCATGGATTAAACTTTCATGTGGATCGTGGTGAAATTGTAACTTTGATAGGTGCTAATGGAGCAGGAAAAACTTCTACTCTTTTAAGTTTATCACGTCTTCCGCAGCCGGAGGCTCCGCATGTTGTTGAGGGAGATATCCTCTTTGATGGAGAATCTATTCTGAAAACAGAGCCTCATCAGCTTGTTGAAAGACGGCAGATGGCGCTGGTTCCGGAGGGACGGCATATTTTTGGGAACCTTTCTGTCAGAGAAAACCTTGATCTTGCGACTTACGCGGTACAGAAAGATACTAAATTTGTTTCTTCAACTCTCGACCTTGTTTATTCACTTTTCCCAAGGTTGTATGAAAGAAGAAAGCAGAGATCTGAATCACTTAGTGGTGGAGAGCAGCAGATGCTGGCTGTAGGACGAGCTCTGATGACCGGCTGCAAGTTTATAATGCTTGATGAACCTTCAATGGGGCTTGCTCCTGTTTTGATGTATGAAATGTTTAGAGCTTTAAAAGAGCTTAATGAAAAAGATATTACAATACTTGTAGTTGAACAGAATGCCAAGGTTGCTCTTGATTTTGCGGATCGTGGATATGTTTTGGATACAGGTGAAATAATTGCTGAAGGAAGTTCTGAAGAACTCAGCACTAACAAGGATGTTCAGAAGGCTTATCTTGGCGGTTAATGATTAAAAATTTAAAGTAAAATGCTTGGGCGGATATCCTCCTATCCGCCCTGATTTTAAAATCATAATGGCAATAAAATCTATTGTAACAATATTTTGTAATTGATATCTTTAATCGATATGAAATACAACGCAATAGATAAAATGATTATATATTATCAAGATGACGTTATAAGAATTAATCATGCCCTTAAGGTCTATGGTTTTGCGGAAAGTATTGCCCTTTCTGAAAATTTATCTGGAGAAAAACTTGAGATACTGCTTCTTGCAGCAATTCTTCATGATATAGGTATTAAAGAAGCAGAAAAAAAGTATAATTCTTCAGCTGGAAACTTCCAGGAAATTGAAGGCCCTCCAATAGCAAGAAATATAATGGAAGAACTTGTAGTTCCTCAAAATATAATTGAAAGAGTTTGTTTTCTTGTTGGTAACCATCATAGTTATAAAAAAATTGACGATATAGATTTTCAGATTCTCATAGAAGCAGACTTTTTTGTGAATGCTTATGAGAATAAAATGGAGAGAAAAACTATAGAAAGCTTTTGTCAAAAATATTTCA
>JAQQAK010000408.1 GCA_028527945.1 Spirochaetaceae bacterium | reverse complement strand
AAAACATAAATAGCAATTGGAAATTGTTTTGGCAATAGGAGCTTTAGTGATATTATAATTATATTTTCGATGTAGTCTGAAATGGCTCCTAATATCGGAACTAAAAGAACCCAGCGGTAATTATTTAAATCTTTATATTTTCTCTTGTAAACTATACAAGATAGAATTGATAACATTAAGCCATATAAAATAGGAAAAATAGTATCAATAAGACGAATAACTAAGTATTCATTTGGAGCCTTATTAATTGCGTTTAGTTTTAAATAAGCATCATCTACAGAATATACTGTAGACATATCAAGTATAGAATATCCAGATTTTTCAGTGAAATTTGGCATAATTAAAGAAAATGCAATTTCAGCTAAAATTGTTAATATTAAAAAGAGCAAAAAGGATTTTAACTTGGTGTGTTTGTATATATAATCAGTGAGATTTTTTCCCATAAAAAGTATTTTATTACTAAGTTTCTCTTTAATCAATAGAGGGTATATGTGCACGTGCTTGCACAAAAGTTTAAGTGAGTGTATTATTCAAACATTACTAATGAAAAGGAGAAATAATGAATTTCAATTCTATTCTTTATACATTACTTGCTGGAGCTTTAATAGCATTAGGTTATGCATTAATTAGAGCAATTTGGATATATAAGCAAGATGTAAAAGTTAAGAGATTAAAAGAAATAGGTGGATATGTTTCAGAAGGAGCTATGGCTTTTCTAAGCAGAGAATACAGAGTTCTTGTTCCTTTTGTTATTTTGATTGCAGCTTTTCTTGCTATTGGAAATAAGGGTGCTCTTAAATTGCAGTCTCTGTCTTTTATTCTCGGAGCTGTAACTTCTGCGCTATCAGGTTTTATTGGAATGAAGGTTGCTACCGCATCAAATTCAAGAACTACACAAGCTGCTTCAGATAAGGGGTTGAATGGTGCTTTAAAAATAGCATTCTCTGGTGGAAGTGTTATGGGTATGAGTGTTGTTGGTCTTGCTATGCTTGGTTTATTTATTGTTCTTATTGTAACAACAGGTATATTTGGTACTTCAGAAAAGGCTCTATCAGAGATTGTTCTTCCTATCATAACTGGTTTTTCATTGGGGGCATCATCTATTGCCTTATTTTCAAGAGTTGGTGGAGGAATTTTTACAAAGGCTGCTGATGTCGGAGCGGATCTTGTAGGTAAGGTTGAAGCGGGAATTCCTGAAGATGATCCTCGAAATCCAGCAACTATAGCAGATAATGTTGGCGATAATGTTGGTGATGTTGCGGGGATGGGGGCTGACCTTTTTGAATCTTTTGTTGGTTCTATAGCTGGTGCTATGATTTTAGGACTCACTGTTTCAGCTAATGATGATTTGAAAATTAAGCTTATGCTGCTTCCTCTTTTATTTGTGAGTGCTGGAGTTGTTGCTTCTCTTATTGGAACTTTTTTTGTGCGAACAAAACCTGGAAAAAGTCCACAAAAGGCTTTAAACGCCGGAACTTTTGGGGCTGCAATTATTGCAACAATTTTTGTTTTGATCATTCTAAAGTTTTTTATAGGTGATTCAATATTTAATGGTCATTCAGGTATGTTTCATATTTTTGGTTCATGTATTATTGGTTTGATTGCCGGTGTTGTTATTGGGCTTACTACTGAGTATTTTACTGGTACGGATACTAAACCTGTTACTTCTATAATGAAATCTTGTGAAACAGGCGCAGCTACTACGCTGATAACAGGTATGGGTGTTGGTATGGTAAGTGCATTTCCTTGTATTATAATAATTGGCGCAGCTATTTGGTGTAGTTTTCTTCTATCCGGCCTTTATGGAATAGGAATTGCTGCTGTTGGTATGCTTATTACACTTGGTATTCAGTTGTCTGTTGATGCTTATGGCCCAATAGCTGATAATGCTGGTGGTCTTGCCGAGATGTCTGAGTTCCCTCCAGAGGTTAGAGATATTACTGATAGTCTTGACGCAGTTGGAAATACAACAGCAGCTATAGGTAAAGGTTTTGCTATCGGTTCAGCAGCACTAACTGCTATTATTCTTTTTACATCATTTAAGCAGCAGTCAGGTATTGCCTCTGTAGACTTAACAAGTGTTCCTGTTCTTGTTGGCTTGCTTCTTGGAGCTGTAATTCCTTATTTGTTTTCATCTATGGCCATGGGGGCTGTCGGACGAGCCGCGCATAAGATGATTGAAGAAGTAAGGCGTCAATTTAAAGAAAAGCCTGGTATTCTAACAGAAGAAGAAAAGCCTGACTATAAGCGTTGTGTTGATATTAGTACTTCCGCGGCGCTTAGAGAAATGCTTCTTCCTGGAATAATTTCTGTTGTTACACCAATTTTGGTAGGCTTTCTTGGTGGTCCTAATATGTTAATAGGTCTTTTAACCGGAGTAACTGCGTCAGGTGTTGTTCTTGCAATATTTATGTCAAATGCTGGTGGTGCCTGGGATAACGCAAAAAAAATGGTAGAAGCAGGTGGCGCCGGAGGAAAAGGTTCTGAAGCTCATAAAGCTGCTGTTGTTGGTGATACTGTAGGAGATCCCTTTAAAGATACTGCCGGACCTTCTATAAATATTTTAATAAAATTGATGTCTATGGTTTCGCTAGTTATAGCACCCATGTTAAAATCATTTTGGGGGTAATAAATGAACGATAATAAACATCTATATATGATTTGCCATCCTAATCCGGCACTGGTTGGTTCACAATATGAGCCTGAGCAATTTGCAAGGCATTATACTGCTGGTTCAACCAGGTATTATGATGGTAAGGTAATTTTTGCGGAACTCGATATTGATTTTAGAGAACCGTATTTCGGCATTGAAAAAGGACTCGAGCAATTGGTTCCTCACGAAGATGGAAGACCTAAGGCTACAAAATTTATTTGTACTTATAGAGTTTTGGAGCATGTTGATTTTGATAGTATAAAAAAATTATATTTAACAAATCCTGATGGTTCATGTTATGGTCTTGAGCCTGCTCCTTATGATAAGTCTCATAAGCCTGATATGCTTAGAGTCTTTGCGGAGATAACTCCTCTAAGAATTTTAGGTCTATCAAGAAATGATTTTAGTCAGTATGGAAAGTGGATAACTGATCCTAATAATCCAAAGGGCGCGCCAAAGGTTCTCTATACTCAGTTTGATCTTAATATAGAAGAGTTTATGAAAGACTTTGAAGCGAATCCGTTACTTCCACCTCCATTGCCAAGTATACATCCTTCTAAATTAAGGGATGCTATAAATGAGTTGCAGCAGGATCCAGGAAAACACACTAAAGGTTTAAGCCTTGATGTTTCATTTAATAGTAAATCTTATAAACTGGTAAGGCATGGGTTCATGTTTGCTGATCAGAAGAAAGAAATCTTTTTTCCAATGCATTCTCAAGAAAGAATTGAGAAGGAAAATTATAAGTTTTGGAGAAACATGTAGCTTAAGAGAATATTTTGGTTACAGAAGGTAGAGTCTTTTTAGACTTTACCTTTCTGACTATAGTTTGATTCTTTAATAAAAACTATGCTTTATGATAAGTAATTCTAAAGCATAGTTTTTTTTGTGTGGGATTACCCTCTTTTTTCGAATACACTTAGGTAATATGTTATTATAATAGAAGTTATGATTAAGAGAGATTTTATGCGCAAAAAAAGTGTCTTTTTGATTATTATTTTAATGTTTTTACCGTTTACAATTTTTGCTGAATATATTGATGATGAGAACATCGCATCAGATGTCACTTCTGCAGAAGCTGATAGTGGTGAGGTCCTTGATTTTACATTGGGAGTTGAAATTAGTCTTGGGGTAAATATTCTTGGATTTATTCCCGGAGCTTTTAGTATTTTAGGAATACCTCTCTCATTAAGTTCTGAATCTGTAAGCTTTGTTCCGCAGGGTGGTTTTTTTTATTGTTCCAATTTATGGTCAGATCTTCATAATTCTTTTTATATCCCTGCAGGTTTAACGGTTTTATATAATCCTTTCAAGCTGGGATGTAATTTTATGTATTACTTTCCTGTTGGTGGAGATAATGATAATCAGATG
>JAQQAK010000407.1 GCA_028527945.1 Spirochaetaceae bacterium | reverse complement strand
ATCTGTTTTATATTTTCCATTGCTGGACTATTACCTATCATCTGTTCTTCAGATAAAAAAGAAGTTTTTAATTGTGTGTTTTCAGTTTTTAACGCATTCATGGCAATAGCATTGCGTGTTAAAGTGAGAATTTTATCAAGTGAAAGAGGCTTTTCAAGAAAGTCAAAGGCTCCGTATTTTACAGCTTTAACAGCCAAGTCGATATTGGCATGACCTGAAATTATTATAACCTCTACATCCGGCCAGGATTCTTTAATCTTTTTTAAGACATCAATTCCACCGATATTAGGAAGCCAGACATCAAGAACAACTAACTGAATGTCTGTTGTTTTAAGAAGCTCAAGCCCCTGAAGGCCATCACCAGCATCAAAAACTGTATAGGCTTCATCTTCATAAATGTCGCGTAAAACTGTTCGTATACCAGGTTCATCGTCAATTATTAGAATGTTAGCCAACTTTTTCCTCCACCGGAAGATCTACAAAAAAGGTTGTTCCATGACCGGGTTCCGATTCAAACCAAATTTGTCCTTTGTGATCAAATATTATACGTTCGACAATGGGGAGTCCCAAGCCGGTACCTTCAGTTTTTGTTGTAAAATATGGATTGAATACCTGTTCCTGCTTCTCCGGATCTATACCGCAGCCGGAATCTTGTATCCTTGTTCTACAGTAACTTGAATTTCCCTTTATGACAAGATCTGTCTGTATGTAAATTTTCCCCTCATTATTATTCATAGACTCACAAGCATTTTTTAGCAGATTCATAAAGACTTGCTTTATCTGTTTAGAATCTATAGATAGAATAATTTCTTCTGCCGGCGAAAAACTAAATGAAACTCTGGGATATGAAGTTTTATAACTATTAAGACATTGTTTTATGATGCTCACAATATTTTCTTCCGAAAGAGTTGGCGCGGGAAGCCTTGAAAAATCTCTAAATTCGCGCAGAAGATTATCTAATCCATTTACCTCCTGAATTATTCCCTGTATTGCAGGTTCCAGAATTTGACCAATATTTTCAGGATCATTTTTATATTTTCGTATAACCCTCTCTGCTGAAAGCTTTATTGGAGTAAGAGGATTCCTAAGTTCATGAGCAAGCTGCCTTGCTATCTCCTGCCAGGCTGTTATTTTTTCTGTTTGAAGAATCTTCTTTCGGGAATTTTCAAGCTCGTTCATCATTTTATTAAAAGATTTTGTCAGATTAAGAAGCTCATCTCCGGATCTGGTTAATATCCGGTATGAATAATCGCCATCAGAAACCTTTCTGGTTGCTGCTTCCAAACTTATAATAGGCCTTAAGATTTCGTCGGAAAGAAGGAACGATATTAAAATTGAGACCAAAATTAAAGGGATTGTGAAAAAAGCATAAAAAAGAATCAACAGAAAAAAGAATTCTCTTTGGTTTTTCTGATATGTCAAAAAAACTTCTCGCGCAGAAGTTAAGCTTTTAGCTGTCTCGTCTATATTTCGTGGGAGTATTGAACTCAGAACAATAAGATAATCTTTGCCGTTGGTGTTATACAGTTTTAGATATCTTAATAGACTGATATTTTCAAGATCCTCTCTTGGAAGCATACCATCGGCAAGCTCTCGTGATGGACAGACACTTATTTCTGCATGTGTTTCTCCTGAAAAGAATAAACTTTCGCCATCAATGCCAAAAACCTGGATGCTATCAATATCAGGGTTTGAACTTTTCAAATTTGTCCATGTTCGTTGTGGGGCTCTTACAATATCAGCAATCAAACTATTTATAGCAGAACCGTCTCCAAAGTTTCTCAAAGAATCAATTTTATCATTATAATATGATAAAGAAAGATTAAGCCCTCCAGTTATAGCCTCACCTATCTTGGGGGAAAACCATGTATTAATAGCCGATGTAACAAATCTCATAGATACTATTGTTTGTGGGATAGACGAAAGAAGTATAATAATTGAAAAAAAGAGGATCAGGTGTGTTTTAAACTTTGCACCAGGATATCCACGCTTTATATCTTTTCTAAGTTTGTATATATAAACAATAAGATATATGAGCAAAGCTCCCGGCAGAATTATTGCCGCAGCAAAAATAAGCGTGTTAGAAGAAAAGTCAGATGAATTATTACTATTTAAAACAACACCAGTTAGAAAAATAATAAGAATTACAATAAGAATGTATATAACTATTACGGAGATTACTTCAGATTTGGAAGCTCCTGCCTTTCTTCCACTATTTGCCATATTGTACCCAAGCAGTCGCTATTTTTTCATTGAAAAAGAATGGATCTAACAAAGACAAAGGTGCAGGACGTTTTATCAGATCGGCAGAAACCTTTGCTTCAACCTTATAATCATTAAAATCTATATCACCTAAATCTTCAAAGGTACAAGATAAAAAAGCTTTACAGAAATTTTCTGAACCTTCATATGTTTTTTCATTTTTTCCATTATCTATAATATATAATCCTGTAAGAAAATCTTTCCGCGCAACATATGTGACAAAGATAGTTTTCTTTTGTGTTACCCAAAAATAAACAGAAGGCCTCCTCCTGCTCCTTAAGCGTAAGCCATAAGTTATTTGAGAGGAAAGGCCTTCATCTAAAACAGAAATAATATTTCCAATTTTATCAGTATGGAAGCAAACTGCCAATTTCGACGAATCAACTGAAGTATTGATAGTAAAATAAAAATTATCAGAAAATCCTATACTTGAGACAAGCAGCAGTAAAATAGCGCAAAGAATCTTTTTTTGCGTAATTACTCCTCCTCAAAGCGGTTTTCAAATAATTTCACAATTGCTTCTAAAGCTTTATCCTCGTCAGAACCTTCTGTTTTAACATTTACTAAAGAATTATATCCGGCACCAAGAGTTATAATGCCCATTATAGATTTCGCGTTTATACTATTTCCATCTTTTTCCAAATAGATATCACATTCAAATTCATTTGCGGTTTGAACAATCATTGCGGCGGGACGGGCATGAATTCCAGCTCTGTTTTTTATAGTTACATCTTGTGTCTGCATAATATACTCCATAGATTTAAATTCAATCGATATATTTTTATAATATTATCGATCAAAAATCTATAATTTTAGTCGTTTTCGTAATAAGCAGCTCTAGCATTTTGGCCTTCAAGCCATTTTAGAACACTTTGGTTAAATTCTCTTGCGGAATAATATCCCAATTTTTTTAGTCTCTCATTCATTGCTGCTGTTTCAATAATTATAGGAATATTTCTTCCTGGTTTTATAGGTAATGTTATAACAGGAATCCCAACGCCAAGAAAATCAGTTGTTGTTTCATTTGCGCCTAATCTATCATAGATTTTTTCAGAATTCCATTCTTCAAGCTCTACAACAAGTTGAACCTGTTTGCTGTCTCTTATTGCACCGACACCAAAAAGGTTGCTTATATTAAGAATACCGAGCCCTCTAATTTCCATATGATGTCCAGCTATATCGTTAACACCTTTTCCAATTACAAGATTTCCGTTAACACAGCTTAATTCTACCGCATCATCTGCAATAAGACGGTGCCCCCGTTCAATAAGCTCAAGAGCCGTTTCACTCTTTCCTATTCCACTGGCGCCTTTTAACAGAATTCCCAAACCAAACACTTCTACCAATGTGGCATGAATAACCTTTTTTTGAGCAAATATCGTGTTCAGCGCTCTAATTAATCTTCTTGAGAATTCACTGGAATTTAAATCCGTTATCAAGACAGGCACTCCTGCCTTTTCTGCCAGATCTAAAAAAGCCTGTTCCGGATGCAAGTTTGAAGTAAAAGTACAACATGGGATTTCATAACTCAAAAACTTTTTTATTGTATCAATTTTATTTTCAGTAATTAGCTTTTTTAAAAAAAGCGTTTCACCGTTTCCAAAGATTTGAATACGGCTATACTGAAATCCTTCAAAAAAGCCTGAAAGTGTTAGACCAGGACGGTTTAGATCCTGTTCCTTTATTGGGGAGGAAAGTCCTGATCTACCACAAAGGCATTTCAAATTTAAATCATTATGTTCTTTCAGATCTAAATCAAGAAGATCTAAAACTGTAAAAACATTTTTTGTCATAATTAATGTTCCTGTATTTTTTCTTTTTCTTTTGAGACCTTATTATCCAGCTTATTGAAGAGATTGTCTATAGCTTGAAACAAATCGAAGGAGTCTACTTTAATATGGGCTGATTTTCCCCATTTAAAATTGACAGTTGATTCAACAGTATACCCATTCTTGTCATGTGTAATGGTTATAAGAAGATCTACAATATCTCCTTCGGCATAGGATAATCTTTTAAGTTTTTTATCCACATGTCTTCTTGTGTTGTCACTAATGTCATAATGTACGCCTTTAATATCTACGTTCATAAAAACCTCCAAAAGTTTTAATAGCTTTACCTTGTGTAAGAAGAGTCAATATTCAATTCTTTTCTATATTTAGCTACAGTTCGTCTTGCAATATTGATTCCCTTTTCTTTCAGGAGATCCGATATTTTCTGATCTGAAAGTTTCTTTTCTCCCGAATATTCTTCAATAACCTCCTTCATAATCTCCTTAACGCCTCCCTTGGAGAAGCTTGAGCCATCAGGTTTGGAACCTGAAACGGAATTGGAGAAAAAATATTTAAGGGGAAGAATTCCCCATTCTGTCTGAATATATTTAGCGTTAGAAATTCTTGAAACTGTTGTTTCGTGAACAGAAACTGTTTCAGCAATATCTTTTAGAGTTAGCGGAGCAAGATATTTAGGACCCTTAAGGAAAAAGTTTCTCTGAAACTCAACTATTGCTGATGTTATTTTTACAAGAGTATCATTTCTTTGTTTTAAACTTCTTATAAACCAGTTTGCCTCCTGAATATTATCTTTAACAAACTGACTGGCTTCTTTATTATCTTCACTTTTATCTTTATTTATTTCCTTGAAAAAAGAGTTTACACCAAGTACAGGGATTTCTTCATCATTTAAAACAATAACAAATTCACCATCAACCTCTTTTATCATTAAGTCAGGTATTACATATCTAACCTCACCACTTGAATATTCACTTCCCGGAAAGGGTGTGTATCTTTTTAGAGAGTCAACTAGAGAATGAAGTTCTTCTTCATTTATCTCCATTCCACGGCATATTTCTTTAAACTTTTTCTTTTCCAACTTTTCAAGATAGTTCTCGACAAGGTCATACTGTTTATCAGTAGATTCAGGATCTAATTTTATCTGAACAAGAATAGACTCCTGAAAATTAGAAGTACAAGTCCCGATAGGAGACAACGATTGAATGAGTTTTATCATTTTTTCAAGAATGTCGTAGTCTTCTTCTGAAACAAGCTTTTGTGGATTTTCAATATGAAAACCATTATGGTCAAGATTATGTATTAAAAGCTCGCCAATCTCACGTTCTTTGTCAGAAATTTTCTGAACACGTAATTGCCAAACTAAATTATCCTGAAGAGTTTCCGGTCTGAAAAGAGTCCCCTCTATGAATTTCTGTTTTGAGTCCGCAGCCTCAGCATCTACACGACCTGAAGTAACAGAAAAACCTGGATCTGAGGTATTTTCAAAATATTCAAATTCATCATTCTTTTTGAGCCTGGCGCCCTCTGCCTCTTCAAGTGACAATGTCTGTTTTTCAGATACAATTTCCAAAGCAGGATTTTTGTCAAGCTCTTCTTGAATTCTTGTGTTCAATTCAGTTATAGGTAAAGCCATAAGCTGTATTGACTGATACATTTGCGGGCTTAACTTTAACTTTTGTTCCTGAATAATTACAGGCTTTTGGTACTGCAATCGATCCTCCGATGATGAATAAAACAAGTTGCTCTACTATTAATATGATTCAGCAAAGTCTCTTTGTCAAGGAATAAGTAAAGCTACAATATTCATGTAAATCTTTATACAACAAAAAAACTATTTTTTATTTACAAAATGCTTGGAATTAATATAATTAATATAACGAAATAAATTTATAAATAATGGAGTTAATAGTGAAGAAACACATACTACTTTTATTATTACCAATTCTGGCATTTACCAGCTGTACAACATTTACATCCAGATCATTTTCTCCGGATATTGACGGCTATGGATTGGCAACCCCTGTTAATGTTGAGGTTCTTGAAAAATCAATTCAACTCGCATCAACTCATTATCACTGGCAAATTGAAGAACAATATGAAGGAAAAATAATTGCATCTTTCCAGAAAGGTGAAGGTGTAATTTATGCTCAGATAGAAATCGATTATGATGAAGCAGGTTATTCCATTCACTATCTTAATAGTAGAAACATTGACGCAGATTTGACAAGAATGACAATTCATAAAAACTTTGTAAGATGGGTGGCAAACCTAAACAAAGGTATTTATACTTATTATTTGAAATTTTCTTAAGCCATTTTACTACAGACAGTAAAACAAAAAGGCTCTTTCAAAACACTGGATGGTTATCCTGAGTCTTGAAAGAGCCTTATTATAAATCTTATTCGACTTTATTTTTCCCAACGCTTAAAAATGAGCGATGTATTTATGCCTCCAAAAGCAAAGTTATTACACATGAAATAGTTTATATCCATATCACGTCCTTCACCAGTTATATAGTCGAGTTCTCCACAACGAGGATCAAGTTCATTTAAATTAAGGTTTGGAGCAATCCATCCTGAATTTACCATGTTTATAGCTAACCATGATTCAATTGCTCCACAAGCACCAAGAGTGTGGCCTGTATAACTTTTAAGACTTGAATATGGAATCTTACGACCATCAAAACAATTAACAGTTGCATTACTTTCAGCTATATCACCATGCTCTGTTGCTGTTCCATGACCATTAACATAATCAATCTGATCCGCTGACATGTCAGCATCTTTAAGAGCAAGACGCAACGCAATCTCCATAGTCTCTTTTTTAGGTTGAGTAATATGAGAACCATCAGTATTGGTTCCAAAACCAACAATTTCTGTATAAATATTTGCGCCTCTTTCAAGAGCATGATCAAGCTCCTCCAAGATAAGAGTCCCTGCACCCTCTCCTACAACAAGACCATCACGGTTTTTATCAAATGGGCTGGGAGTTGTTTTGGGTATATCATTCTTCGTACTTGTAGCAAAAAGTGTATCAAAAACAGCAGCTTCTGTTGGATTAAGTTCTTCAGCACCACCGCAAACCATAATATCCTGTTTACCGTCTTTTATAGCTTCATACCCCATACCTATAGAAAGGCTTCCGGAAGTACATGCAGTATTGCTAGTGAGAAGCCTGCCTTTAAGCTCCCAAAAAACACTAATATTTGCGGCACAAGTTTGCGGCATGGAACGTATATATGTCGTAGCAGTTATGCCCTGAGCAGAACTATCATTTAGCATTGAATAAAAATCCAGAAGCGCGTCTATATTACCTGTAGATGAGCCAAACGAGACACCAGCAGCTCCATTTGTCAAATCAGGATTATCTATCAAATCCGCCATCTGCAAAGCCATATCAGAAGAATGAACAGCCATTAAGGCAACCCTTCCCATTCCTCTCACTTTTTTACGGTTATATTTAGGAGCATCCCAAACTGCTGGCGCAGCGAGTCTGGTGTTCATGCGTTCATATTTATCCCAATCATTCATCACCTGAACACCATTTTCACAGGCACGAAGTTTTTTTTCACAAGCTTCCCAGCCAGTCCCTAATGGAGATATCACAGAACCTCCAGTTACAACTACTCTTCTTTTTTTCAAACCATTCCTCCATTAATTGAAATAACCTGTCTTGTTATATAAGATGCATTCTCGGAAAGAAGAAAAGCAGCAAGCTTTCCAACTTCTTCCGGTTTCCCCATACGCCGCAGCGGAATGGAATCTTTTATATAATCCCATGGAACATCATTAGCCATATCAGTATCAATTACCCCAGGGGCTATACAGTTTACAGTTATTTTTCTTTTACCAAGCTCTACAGCAAGCGCTTTTGCGGCACCAATAATTCCGGCTTTAGAAGCGCTGTAATTGGCCTGACCTCTATTTCCTATTATTCCTGAAACAGAAGACATTGCGATGATACGTCCACCAGATCTGGCTCTAACCATCGGCATAACAATTGGATGAATAACATTATAAAACCCATCAAGGTTTGTATGAATAACCGCATCCCAATCATCACCGCTAATAGATGGAAAGGCATTGTCTTTAGTAATTCCAGCATTACATACAACACCATAATATGCACCGTATTGCTCTATTTCAGCCTCAATAGCCTTGGAACAAGCCTCTCTGTCAGAGATATTAAAACTGAGAATAGAAGCAAGCCTTCCTGCATCCTCAATTAATTTAGCTGTTTCCAAGGCTCCATCTTTATCTTTATTGTAATGAACAGAAACATCAAAGCCGGATAACGCAGCTTCAACAGCTACAGCCCGGCCTATACCTTTACTTGCTCCAGTTACTAAAATCCTTTTACTCATCATCTATCCTTATTCAATACTTCTATTTCTTTTTCCAGGTTGAAATTATTTCATCTGTACTTTCAGCAACACTTACGATTCCACTTGTATAACACTTCCCCTGAACAATAGTTCTACCTTCAAAGACTGCAATATTGCCTTCTCTAAAAGTCTGCTCAACTTCAATACTAATTGAATCACCTAAAGAGAAAAAAGATTCATGCGCAATAAAATCACGAACATTCATAATAAAACCAATTTCAGGTTTTTCTCCCCGTTCCTGATGCGTTATAGTTGAAAGCAATGCTATATTCTGAGCCATATATTCAAAACTGATCCATGATGCAATTTTATTGTTGCTCAAAAACTCGCTGTTATTATTTACAAAAACAGATGTTTCAATTGTACAATCAGAAAGATTATAGCTGTCAATTTGATCTATAAGCAACATTCGCTCTTTATGAATGGAATAATTATAAAGTTCAGGCTTTTTACAAGGGAGTTTTATCATTTATCAGAATCCTTTTTTAAAATGACACTAACATTCCAACCACCAAAAGCATATGAATTACTCATGGCGGTATTTAATTCTTCTTTTTTTGTCGAGTCATCACAAAAATTCATTTCAGGGATTTCCGGATCAGGTTCTCCATCCCATCTATGAGGAGGAAGTCTATTTTCTTTATTGAATTCAGAAAGCATTAACCAGCAAATTCCCAGCTCAACAGCCCCGGAGGCACCTAAAGTATGACCAGTAACAGCCTTGGTGCTTGAACAAAGCGGACAAGTTTGAAAAACACTATCAGAAGCCCTGCCCTCCATTTTATCGTTAAGCGGGGTTCCAGTTCCATGCAAATTCATATAATCAACGTCTTTAAGACCTGCCATATCCAAAGCATTCCGCATAGCATCTGCGGCACCAAGGCCATCAGGATCAGGAGCTGTAATATGATGCGCGTCAGAAGTTTCTCCGTATCCTGCGACAGAGATAACATTAGAGTCAGGCTTTTTTCTGGTAAGCACAAGAAGCGATGCGCCCTCTCCCATATTTATACCACGTCGGTTTTTGCTGAATGGTATTGTCTTTTTATGATCAGCCGCTTCCAAAGATATGAATCCCTTAAGAACAGATTCTGAGATATCATCTGCTCCTCCGGCTATAACAACATCAGCAAGGCCTGATTGAATTAGTTTTACACCCTCTATAACCGCGTGAGCACCAGAAGCACAAGCAGTTGTAATACATCCGGAATAACCAGTAAGACCAAAATAATCCTGAATAAAGTCTGAGGCCTTATGAACTTGCTGAAAAGATAGTTCATACCCTTCCGGAAAAACACCGTTCTGTATTCTGTATTTTTCAGAATTATAAACACCATCAGAACCATAGCCGGAAGTTCCAAGAACTACTCCAATTCGATTTGCTCCATACAGTGAAACATTTTTTTCAACAGTTTCTTTTATTTCAGAACAGCATATAGTCAGATAACTTAAAACACTGTTAGTCCAGCTGCATTCTTTTACAATCGTTTTCGCACTTTCAGGGCAGCGGGCTGTATAATACTCTGAATCGCATACTATTTCGGGTTTCAAAGCGTTTCTATCTGCATTTAATATTTCTGCAAAAAGCTCGGCCTTACCTTTAGCCTGAGCTGTAAGAACGCCAAAATCTTCGATGTAGACCGGAGTCATTATAATTCTATCTCCTCAATTAAATAGCTATATTCTCTTAAATAATTATAAAATTCGAGTTTATTTTCAACTCTTTTTATCTTAACTATAATAGTTCCATCATTATCTTCTATTATTCGTTCCCAGCCTTCAGAATTTTCAGTTTCTATAAAATTGAGACCAGCTTTTTTTATAAGAGGTTCAATATATTCTACAGAATAATAGCAAAGTTGAAAATCTCCAAGAAGATAAATGCCTGATTTTTCGGGAAAGGATTCAAAAGCCTTAAACATGACTCCTTCTTTGGAGTAAACAAGATCAAATAACGAAACCCCAAAAGCAGTAAACGCATTTATAGAAAGACGTTCTTTGTCCATTTGAACAACAGCCTGAATGGTATACTGATTATCACCATGTGATCCATGAATAA
>JAQQAK010000406.1 GCA_028527945.1 Spirochaetaceae bacterium | reverse complement strand
TATAGTGAGTTGAGAACTCTATGGCATCAGGCTGTATTTCAGATTCAAGAAGTTTTCCAAGAAATGCCGTATCTTCGGCACTGTAACCAATTGAAATTATAAATGGCACATCAATATTTTCTTTTACTTCTTTAAGAACCGGTAAAAACTTGTCATAATCTTCTTCAAGCCATGTTTCACAGTTTAAAAGTCCTCCAGCACCAGTTTTTTTCATAGTTGGTCTTGGATCGTTAGCTGCGTTTACTGAAAAAGTTTTTGATACAACAGCGCCTGCACCTGTTTGAGCTGATTTAATCATAAGATTAGCAGATTTTACATTTGGACCTGCTGCCGGCATTACAGGATTAGGAAAGTCAATTCCAAAAATAGATGTAGAAAGTTCAGCCATAGTATCTCCTATGCAGTCGTGTTGCTGCTTCTCTGATTTCATTTTTTATTGTTTCTTCAGAAAGGAATGTAAAATTCCCGTTATGATAAAGTATTTTTCCATTTGAAATGGTCATGAAAACATTTCCACCTTTAGCTCCAAAAATTAAATGACCTATTAAATTATCAGCATTTATTTCTGTTTCTGGAATATAATCAAGGACTGCTATATCAGCATCAAAACCTTCTTTAAAATGTCCGATAGAATTAAAAAATAGATTTGCAAACTGGTTCTGCCAGTTAAAAAGAAGGTTGTAAAGTTCAGTGAAATCTTCTGATAGGCCTTTACCTAGAAGATAATGTGAACGAAAAGATGAAATCATATCAAAACTCATTCCATCTGTACCAAGTAAATATTTATCAAATGATTCTCTGTTTACTTTGCCAACACGGTTGTTCGCGTTTGATTCAGAGTTTAAAACAATCCATGGCTGAATATTATTTATAATATCTTTGTCTGTTTTAGATATATGCACGCAATGGGCAAGTAAAGATTTTGACGTTAAAAGATTAAATTTATTAAGCCTGTCTACAGGCCCTTCATATCCTGATTCTTTACAATATTTTAAGTCATCTTCAGCTTCACCACAGTGAATATGTATTGGTATGGGTTCTGAGAAGTTTGATATTGTATCAGAAATTTGTGAAAGTTCTTTATCAGAAAGGGTTAGGTTCGCATGAAGGCCAAACATACCTTTTATCTGTTCATTATTAATATGATTTTCAGCAAAAGTTATATTCTCTTCTATATGTTTTTCAAAGTTAGTATTACTTTTTCTGTTAGACGTTTCAAAACACAGAACTCCTTTTATTCCAATTTCATTAAAGGTGTGTTCAATTGTTTCAAGGCTGTTGTCAACATAGTTCATAGAAGCATGATGATCAAAAACACATGTTACTCCATGTTTTACTGCGTCTAAAAGTCCTGACATTGCGCTGTAATATACAGATTCCTCATCAAGCGCGGCATCTAACGGCCACCAGAAATTAGATAAAACATTATGAAAAGTATTATTGGGACCTACAGGTGAGAGACCTTTTGATAATGATGAGTAAAGATGGGAATGCGCGTTTACAAAACCAGGGAGAACAAGTCTGCCTTTAAGATCATAAATTGTTGCATTGTCTGTATATTTTTTACTTATATTACCTGATTTATCTAACTTTTTTATTTTTCCAGATTCAATTAATATTTCACCATTATTTATAAAAACATCATAAGAAGCGATTATACAATTTTTAAGAATAACAGGTTTACTCATGAAGCAATTTCCAAACCTTCTCTGGTGTGAAAGGAGTATGTTTTAATCTTATTCCTACTGCATCAAAAACAGCATTTGCTATTGCAGGAGCAGGGCCGTTTATACCAATTTCCGCAACACTTTTTGCGCCATAGGGGCCGGTTTCTTCATAAGAGTCAGCAAGTATCGTTTCTATTTCAGGTACATCTATAGAAGAAAAAATCTTGTAATGGCCAAAATCTGGATTGGTCATCCTTCCTTTATCATTAAAAAGATATTCTTCTTTAAGAGCATAAGAAAGTCCATTTACTACTGCTCCTTCTATTTGTCCTTCGGCAAGAACAGGATTTATCGGATGCCCGCAATCTACTGCCGCGGCAAATTTATTTACAAAAATCTCTCCGGTTTCAGTGTCAACTTCAAGATCAACAAATTGAGCTGAAAATGGTGGGGGCGATACTTCTCCCACAAAAGAAGCATCTGCCTGAATTTGAGTTTGGCCACTGGTATACATTTTGTATGTACATATTTCACCGAATGTAAGTTTTTTGCCGGAAGGCTCTGTGACTGTCCCGTCTTCTGCGGTAAGTTTATCTTTTTCGATATTTAATATTTCAGACGCGGCTTCAAAGATAATATCCATTACTTTTAATGCACATTTTTTTACAGCATTTCCTGTCACATAAGTGGTAGAAGAAGCATAAGCGCCTGTATCAAATGGAGTATTGTCCGTATCTGAAGATAGAATAATAAAATTTGAATAATCAGTATTAAGAGCTTCTGCCGCTATTTGTGCAAGAATTGTATCACTTCCGGTTCCGATATCTGTAGCGCCAATGCTCATGTTAAATGAGCCATCTTCGTTCATTTTTATATGACAGCTGGCCATATCTATTTCAGGAATACCAGAACCCTGCATAAGAACAGCGCC
>JAQQAK010000405.1 GCA_028527945.1 Spirochaetaceae bacterium | reverse complement strand
TTTTTCGATATTCTATTTGTAAAAGCATTTGAAATATTATTTATATACATTCCTATCGAATTTGTATTAATGACATGATAATTAGTTATTAGATTTCCATTATCAGTAATAAAAAAACCTGAGCCAGAAGCAAGAGTATAGTATGAATCTATAAGCTTTTCATTCATTCTTTTTTCTATTTTTTGGAAAATTGGAATTTGATTATCAGGTATCAACTCTTTATCAAAATAAATGGCAATTTTAACAGGGCGAACAGCCTGTGTACAATTTTGCATATCAAAATTTTGTGAGAAAACAGAAAAAACGCTTAGTAAAGAAAAAAGTATTGTGATAGAATATTTTCGCATATGAATAGTCCTTTTGATGCATTCTTATTAACTTACAAGGAGTATAATAAATGAGGTTAGTTAAAGTCAATATTTTTAATATTGTTAGTATCAGTTTAATAATTATTCTGTCAGCTTTTGCTGTTTCCTGCTCTTCGCTTCCAACACCATCATCACAAAATGATTCTCTTATTGTAATTCAAACAAAGAGAGACATAGATAGTAACACCACACCTAAATTGAGGTTAACATTATACTTTGATGATGGCTCAAAACGTTTGCTAAAACTCATAAGCGATAAAAATATTAATTATTATATCAAGTCGCCATGTGGAACTGTTACAACACAAAAAGTTAGAGTTACTCTTGGCTCAAATAGTACTTTTGAAAATGGAAAAAATTATATAGATTATCCGGTGCGTTTTTCTTTTGATGTTGAGGCTGGAACTTATAACATATTACCATTCACAATAAAATATGTTGAAGAACAGACACGAAGTGGGCATTTCACATTTTATGTAACTTTTGAAGAAATTAAAGATGATGAAATGAAAGAAATTTCACAAAAATTACAAGATTCAGGAATAGAAGAATACTGGGCTGCTGCCAAAGCAAAGTAATTTTATAATTTATATTATAGTTTACGTTCTATATTTTTAGATTCTTTATCTGTTTTATTCAAACATATAAACAACAATGACCGCTTTAATATAAAAACGGTCATTTAAACAAGGGCTATTATAATTTATCTAATAAAAACTATCTTAAACCTTAATATCAAAAAGCATTGGAGTTGGATCCCATAATTCTTAACCCATGGGATCCAATGGGTTCTTTGGCTAAAACACGATAAATAGCCTTGGCCAGACTTGAGTTTTTATACTGCAAGTCTGGCAAAATCTGTCAGCTCAATATTATAGCCGGTCAGCTTTTCGGCATCGCTGATAACCTGTTTAATACTTTTCTTGTTATCCTTAACATACTCCTGTTCCATTAAACACAATGTTGAAAGATGTTTTGAAAGCTTTCCTTTGGCAATATTTTGCCTTGTTTCATCATTTACATTCTCAATTTCACGAGACTGAGACAGAAAGAGCTCCACATACTCTGCCAAATAACCGGAATCAACCGATTGTCTGTCCAGAAACATGGGCGCTGCCGCGCATATATGCATTGCCAAATCAGAGCATAGGCTCTTTATGGTATTATCATGCTGCGCTCCAGCTCTATCTGCCTTAAGTTTAACAACCGCTATAATCTCACCATCATTGTGGATATATTCTCCAACGATCTCGTCTTTACCAATATTCCAGTAAACAGCCTCTCTCAAGCTCATGTTCTCCTTAAAAATGGCCATTGAGTCCTTTAAAAGAAGTTCCATGTCAGATGTCAAATCTGTTGAACCGGAGGCCGCAATTACCTCCACAAGCTTATGTCCCGCGGAACGAAAGACATTATTAATTGCTACTGACTCAGACTCACAAGTCTGAAGCGCTATGGCAAGCTTGTCAGTATCCCGATAAATAAAAGCACAGCCATTATCAGTCTTGCGCTGAATTCTTGAATTTGCCTTAATTCGTCCGTTTCTCTTCAGAATGCTTACGGCCTCATCAATATCACCGCCGGCCTGTATAAGCGCGGCCTTGCAGTCTTTTATTCCTATAAGGGTCCTTGCCCTAAGCTCTTTTATCTGTTTCAAAGATATAGGATTAGTGTTCATAGTTTATTCCTTTATCGTGAATAGGCCTGTATAGCATCAATACAGCCGTCATCGTATGCCTTATTAATAAGTTCCCAATCATTTCTTCTCTCAAAAAACAGCGCGCAGTAGTTACGCTGAATCTGGGTTCCGGAAAAGAGATAATGCGAAAGGCGCTCAAGCCCCTCATCATTTGTAACAAAGCCGAGATAAAAATCTACCGCCCGGCTTATAGGAAAATCACCTTCATCCAGGGTCCTCATAATCGAATCAATATCAGAAGATTTTCCCCGGAAGGCCTTTGCCTTGATTGAGTCAAAAAGATTTGTATAGTTCATGTTACTCTCCTCCTATTCTTTTATCCTTGTCCAGGAAATTTATTTTTCCAAGAAGCCTTATAAGCTCCAACTTTTCATCATCCGAGAGTTCTGAGCTCATGGCCAGAATTCTGCGGTTATACTCAGGAATAATCTGATTCAAAAGCTCCTCTCCCTTTGGAGTTAAAGCCAGCTTCTTTCTTCTGCCATCGCTAAAGTCCCTGCTTATTAATATATATCCGCTTTCCGACAGCTTCTCTATTGTCCGGGTAATTCCCGGCCGGCTTTTACCCGTAATCCTTGCTATCTCATTGGGACTGACAATACCATCGGAGGCGGTTATTTCCAGAAGAATAGAAAGCCTGGCCTGCGACATATCAAGGGGCCTAAGATATGCTTCAAGGTCGTTAAGAAGCCACATACCGCTCTGAAGAACGCTGTACATGGCGTTAAATGTTAAATCGTCTATTCTGTTCATTTGCTGCGAATGCCTCCATATAGTTAACATGTTAACTATAAGGAGGCAGAATGTCAATACACAAAAGAAACATCAAATCAATTTACTGGTGGTTCATAAACCAATGAATATCTCCAGAAAAGATGACGCTTAAAGCGGTATTCACCAAAAACCTTGTCAGCTGTGTTCTTTATTTCTCCAATAGTCATCATGGGCCGGGTTGTAATCATTTCACAATTATCTGTTTTATTCTTTTTTAAGCGCAGATTCATAAATAAGTTTGGTAGTATTGCAATCAGGCTTATAAAGAAATCAATCAAAGAAGATTCCCTGTAAAGTCCAAGTATAACGATACTACCACCCGATTTAATTAAGGTTTTCATCTTTTTAAGGGTATTCTCAAGATCCATATGGTGAACTGAAGCTATCGCTGATATAAAATCAAATTTCTGTCCATCAAAGTGATGCTCAATAAATGGATCCGTAATGTAGCTTATATTTTTTAAGGCCTTATATTTTTCTTTGGAATATTCAACAGAAGAAGAATCGGGCTCAATGCTGTATACCTCTTTAAAAACAGAAGATAATTTAGAAGAGAACAACCCAAGACCGCTGCCGATATCGAGCGCTGATCCGCAATTTTCTGATAATATACTTAGTATTAAATTATGATAATGCGTGTTATGATTCCATTCAGACACCTGAACAACTCCCATAATTAAAAGTTTATACGTATGACCAAACAATCATACAAGACTATCTAATTTATTCCAATAATGTCTGATTATTTATTTTATAAAAGCTTGTGAATGAGTTAAAAAAAAGCTGACTCAGATTATATCTAAGTCAGCTATATTATTTTTTATTTTACTCCAATCCAGAGGTTTGTATTTTTGTAATATTCATCCAACTGCCCGCTAAACCATCGGCCACTTAATACACCGCTATTAAGCTGAGCTTTTACATCTTCAGGTATTGTTGTATCCGCATCCATTTCAGCCAGAATAGCAGAATAATCAGCTCTTTCATCTGTCATTGTAATGACTGCACTATCTTTATCAGCATCAAGGTGAAGCTGTGCAGGACCTTCTGTTGCAGATTCCCAAGCCTTCCATTCAACTAAACCTTCACTGTTAGGATCTCCTGCCCAGAGAAAGTTTTTAATATAAAGGGTAAATTTGGCAGCAAGATCCTGAGTTCCGGCACCAGTAAAAGATTCAGGAAACATACCGGAAAATCCAGAAGGTTCTCCTGCAAGAAATGGAATCCATATACCATGGAAAGAGCCAAAAATATGTCCCATTTTATCACCTACAATTTCTGGATTATCACCAAAATCAAAATCACAAGTATAAATTGGAGCATCATATTTATCAAACATTCTTTCTGCTGATTCCTGAGCGTTAAAAAGCTCATAGAGTTTGCTTCCATATTTATACGCGTATAAATATTTTGCGCCATTCTCATTAGCAGCTATAATGTCATCATCAGACACTGATTTGACAAATGTACCGTCATATCTTGAGAATAATGAAAACTCGTCTGAGCCTGTAAGCATTATAAGAGGTACATTATTATAATTTTCAGTATCAAAACCTTCTTTAGGAAGAACAACTCCATCATTGTATAAATGAGGGAATACAGCCATTCTTATTCCAGCATTTGACATAAGATTAGCAAGTCTTTCAGGAGCTATTGAGTAAAGATAGTCTTTTACATCCTGAGCATCTGTTAATAACCAGGCTTCAGCGTCTTCCTCAGTACCCTTTACCCCATCTTCTACAGCGAGCGGAGCAATAGCTTTTGCGATTAATTCCGCACTCATATTATAATCAGCAAGAGTCATTCCGCCACTCAAAGATATTGCTTTCTGAAATTTACCTTTAAATACTGGAGATATCAACATTGCCATAACATCACGCCCACCAGCAGAAAAGCCGGAAATTGTAATATTTTCAGGATTACCACCAAAACTTGTAATATTCTGATTAACCCAATCTAAAGATTTTGCTATATCCAGAATTGCATAATTACCAGAACTCTCAAGTTCATTATCGCTCCTTAATGCAGGAAGATTATTAAAACCCAGCAAACCCAATCTGTAATTTACAGAAACAACAACAGCATTTACATTATTGGCAAGAATTCTGGCATTTAACTCTTCACTTGTTCCTGTCTGATTATTTCCGCCATGAATATATACAAGGACAGGAAGCCCGTTTTCATTACTATCAGGTCTGTAAATATCCAGGTTAAGACAATCTTCAGAGCCAAAGGTTTTACCCCAGGATGATTGAACTCCTACATTTCCAGCCTTAGTTGCATCATAAATATCTGTCCAAGGTTCTGGATCTACAGCTTCCTTCCATCTTAAATCACCAGAAGGCGCTTTAGCATAAGGAATTCCTTTCCAGATCAAAGTCCCATAATCAGGATCATTATATCCTTCTACCTGACCATAAACAGTAGTTTGAATTGTTCCTGAAACAAATTCAGGGAGCACTTTTGCAGTCTGATTACTTTGACATCCAGTATAGATGAACAATAACAGAACTGAAAAACTAATCCATAAATAATTTCTTGACATACGCTTCATTTTTAACAAAATACACTCCTTTTTTCGTATTATTACGATACGCATAGACAAGTAATTGTAATACCACCTAACGAGATCTCAAAATAAGTAATTTGTTTATGGGCATCAACAAAAAGTTTATTCATATAGAAAAGTTAATGATTATTGATTCACAAGATCAATTTACAGGGATATAAATCTCGCTGACAGATTCATCATTAAATGGGCCTAAATGACCTTTACCATAATATTCAAAATTATATAAATGCGGCAGACGGTAGTTTGACTCCGGCAGATAATTTTCATAAATATATTGATATGTTCTTCCAACAGTATTGGCCCTACCCTTATGTAAAAACTTCAGGTACTTTTGACGGGGAATTGTTTTTACCGTAAACTGGATTGGAATGTCATCTGCACTATCGGCCTGAACAGCGATAAAAAAATAAAACATATCAGGCTCCTGCTCCGGAAACCAATACTGAAGCTGAAAATATCTTTCAGGGAGAAGTCTTGACTCTATCAGTGAAACATTTGAAACAAGATTACCCCAGGGCTTTGAGAGATCATTCTCATAGGCAAGGTTATAATAAAAAGGAATGCCGACAAGTATTATTTCATCAAGTATAACCTCTTCGGGCTTCTGACAGGAATTGGATGCACGATTTTCAAGCTTCGTTCTGGTAAGAGGTGGAAAGGTCGCTACAGGAATTGGCCGATTCAGCCTTCTTGCCTCTGAAGGGTTCATACCTGTAATTCTAAAAAAGGCACGGCTAAAAGATTCATGGGAGCCAAAACCGTAATCAAAGGCAATATCAACAATATTCTTCTCCCCATCAAGAACCTCTGTGCAGGCCTCGCTGATCTTTCTGGATAGAATGTATTCCTTTAAATTATACCCGGTAACTCCCTTGAATATCCGGCTGAAGTAATAAAGAGAAAACCCGAAGCCTTCAGAAACATCGTAGACATTTATTTCATCCCTGAGATTCTCTTCAATAATCTCAAGGGCCTTGTATATATAATCAAGATTACTCAATTTGCACCTCTTAATCAACAACTCCGGAGCAGAGCAAACACAGGTTGGTTCTGCAAGGAATTGGTTTAGACGGTCAGGTTTCATACCCAACACAAAAATACTCTTTCCAAATAGAAGATTCCGCAAGTAGAATACTGCTAAAACAGGGCGGGGTATTAAACCTTCCCGGCGAATAAAATGTTGTTCAAAACGCCATGTGCTTCTGAAAAATCTCAGAAGCACACTATACATGATTATTAAAAATTAAACTCGGATTCCCAGTCAAAGCGACCTGAATCTTCAATACTTTCCGGCCAGTGCCTGCACCACGTTGGAACCTCAACCTCTTTAGAAATTTCAGTAGAAGGATGATAGGGCTTGATGTCAATTACCGGTGTTCCCGGGAAGGCATCAATATAATAAGTTTCTATAATTCCTTCATTATAGTCAATTGCCTTAACACCAATAGGTGAAACACAAATAGCATTGGGACGAATTGGAGATCTTGTAGCAAAAACACCAATCTGCTCCGGACCTTTGGTATAAGGCTTTTTGATAAGAATGCTCTCATCTGAATAATAATCAATGGTTTGGTCTGCCCACCACAGAATGTTCAGCATAGAGAAACCATCCAGTCCCTTCAGCCCATCGATGAACTTTTGCTCCAGCCTGACAGCAAAAAAATCACCCTTCTGCTCAACAACTCCAATTTGTTTTAATTCCATAAATAACTCCTCAAATCATATTTTTATCAATACTACCCTTGGAAGAAGTTATTTTCTTGATTATTTTATAAAGTAAAAAATGATGGTTTGATGTTTTTGGGAAGTTTAATTAGTCCTTAAGGCTGTCAAAGTATTTAACAAACTGCTTCCTATTTTCTTTAACGGCCTTGTCATAGGGAGTAAGCCCATCATTGCCCTTAATATCAAGGAGAGCGCCATTTTTAATGAGCAGTTTTGCCGCTTCAAGATTATTGGCCCACACTGCGTCATGAAGTGGTGTGTAACCATTTGACGTACCCTGTGCATTAACATCCAGTCCTGCATTTATTAAAAGCTCGATAATCTCCATATTTTCCTGAAACATGGACGCGTGAAGAGCGGTTCCGCCAAAGCTGTCACGCTCATCCGGGTCGAATTCACCCTTAAGGATTTCCTTTACTCTTTCTAAATCACCATTATAAGCAGCAAGCTGCAGCCCTTCCCCAAAAAGAGCGGCTGATGAAAAAATTAGCATCATGGCAATAAGTAGCAATAACGACTTTCTTTTAATTCTCAAATACATCATAAACTCCTATAAAAACTTTACGTTAGATTCTCGCCACGGAAGGCGAAAATCTTAGTTACGTAGCAACTAAAAGATTATAAAAAGTTCTTAGGCCTTAAGTGATAACGAGATGAAGTCAATACTTATAGTTTTAACATTTCTTCTTAAAAACCATCCTATTATATCATATTTTTCAAAATCTCTAGCCACACAACCTTTTGCCACTCCATATAAAATCTAAAATGTTATAAATATTTTAAAGAATACACTATTTTCTTTATCCACTTATCCCACAAATAAACAACTTAACAGCCGCTTTTTACCCCTCATCGTTTTTTCACACCGACAAGATCGCTCTTTTTATACTTAGCCTTTTCTCTTTTTTCAATCATAAAATATTCAAATCAACCACTCCGGAGCAGAGCTCCGAATTATGGTTGGTTCTGCAAGGAATGGGTTTAGACGGTCAGGTTTTATACCCAACACAAAAATACTCTTTCCAAATAGAAGATTCCGCAAGTAGAATACTGCTAAAGCAGGGCGGGGTATTAAACCTTCCCGGCGAATAAAAAAAGCAAGAGACAACTAATCAACTTTTCTTAAAGGGAAAAAGAAAATACTTGATAAGTTTTGTCTTCCAATTAAACTTTTGTTAGGCATGTCATAAATCTGATAGATGAGCCTGATTTGCCGCTCTTTATACCATTTATATCCGGTAATATTAATAGAAATAGTTTTCTATGTCCCATAGAAGTTAGACTATCTAACATACTTCTCAATTCAGGGGTAACAGCTAAAAAACTCTATGTTTTAAAAATAGATAAATTATAGAACTTGACAACTGGAATATAATATTTAAGAAACATTTTCAGGAGGTTTATATGATTAATAGGGAAATGGTACAACCATTATGTGTAGTTTTAATGACTGCTATTTTTAGTACAGCATTTACAGGATGTGTTTCTACAGACAAAAGCGATGAAGAAAATATTTCAATACAAGGAAGTTATTCAATACATGTTGGAGCCTATGATTGGGGCCCAGGAGTTAACTCTGTATTAGTAAAACTTAATACTCCAATTGACTCTGTAAAAATCAAAGACTTTTCAGTAGTTGAAACAAAACAGGTAACAGACTGGAGTAATAACAAATTACCGGTTATAGAAAAAAGTTTTTCACGCAAAATAACAGATGCTTATCTTGTTGATAATAACGGAAATAAAATACAAGGTTCTTCAGAATTTATACAATTACAATTGGCCTGTTCGCCAACAGAAGGCTCACCATTTTTATGCACAATGGAAATATTTGGAAAAAATGTATGGGCTAATCCTTACACATTAGATATATCTCTATCTGAAACAGCAAAAATTACCACAAAAGGGAAATTAGTTAACTCGATAAATATTAATCCAGTATTTACTTCCAAAACAAGTGATGCTGATAACTTTAACTCTGATGTATTTACAGCATCAAATGGTGAAATATATAAATACGCATTCTTTGAGCCTGAAAATAAAACTGATACATTAATAGTGTGGCTGCACGGAGCTGGGGAGGGAGGCGCTCCAGAAGGATATATTTCTGATATAGACGTAACACTACTTGGTAATGAGGTTACAGCTCTTGCAAGTGACACATTCCAGACTGCTGTAGGAGGCGCTAAAATTGTAGCTCCACAATGTTATTCAATGTGGATGGATGACGGCTCAGGAATGTATACAAAAGACGGAACCAGTAAATATACTGAATCACTAAAGGAGTTTTTAGATTTCTACCGCGCCAAATGTGGAGCAAAAAAGGTTATTCTATCCGGCTGCTCAAACGGGGGCTTCATGGTTTTGAATCTTATAATGAAATACCCGGGAGAATTTACAGCAGGAGTACCTTGCTGTGAAGCTTATAACGACACATGGATAACAGAAGATATGTTACAAACTTTAGCAGACACTCCAATCTATTTCATTTATAGCAAAGATGATCCGATTATTGTACCAACAGAATATGAAATACCAACTATTGAGCGTTTACAAAAACTTGGTGCGAATAAACTTGAAGTATCAACAAGTGATGAAGTAATTAATAAATCAGGATTATATAAGACTGATAATGGCTCTCCATATAAATATAATGGTCATTGGAGCTGGATATATTTTTTCAATGATGAATCAGTCTCTGACTTTTCAGGAATTTCTTCATGGGAGTGGATATCCAAACAAATCAATATTCAATAGTTATAAAAGCCTTTTGCAAAACAATGTTTGTTTTGTAAAAGGCTTTTAGATATAGATTTTACATTATTTTTAAATTCCATAAAACCACTGTCATTGTAAGTTACGCTTGTATAATATAGACTATTAGACAATTATTACGTTAATGTAATAATTATTTAAAGGATAAAATATGGAATTAAACCAACTTCAATATTTTAAGGTAGTTGCTGAAACAGAACATATTACTCATGCCGCAGAAAAACTTAACATTTCTCAACCAGCTTTAAGTAGAACAATCTTAAGACTTGAAGAAAATGTGGGAACAAAGTTATTTGACAGAGAGAAAAATCGCATCATCCTTAACGACGCAGGTAAAATTCTCTTAAGACGCGCGGAACGTGCATTAATGGAAATTGATGACGGAGTAAAAGAAGTACAGGCTCTAAACAAAGAAAAATCAAACCAGATTAAATTTTCAATCACAGAATCAGGATTCATCACGGCCCCACTGGTTTCATATATGATGAACAATCCAGATTTGCATGTTGAACAATATATTCAATCCTGTTCTGAAATAAAAAAAAGTATTGAAAACGGAGAAATTGACTTCGGTATTACTTTCTCTCCTATAGAGTCAGATATTATTGAATGGACTCCGCTCATCTCAGAAGAAGTATTAGCCTTTGTTGGTGTTGAGCATCCATTTGCCAAAAAAGATTATATATCACTTAGTGAACTAAAAAATGAAAGATTTATATTCAATAACTCAAGCTATAATATCAGACATAAAATTTGTGAGTATTGCAGGCGGATAG
>JAQQAK010000404.1 GCA_028527945.1 Spirochaetaceae bacterium | reverse complement strand
GAACATTATGTAAAAGAGCAGTCTGAAATGGTAGAAGAATCTACGGCAGCAGTAACTGAAATGATAAGCTCTGTTAATAATGTTAATGAGATAACGATGAAAAAAAAATCTGCTACAGATGTGCTTGTTAAGACAGCCATTGATGGTGGAGAAAAACTTGGCGCGACAATTAATGTAATAGCAGAAATAAATGATAACCTGGATCAGATAAAGGGAATGGCAACCATAATTCAGCAGATCTCCAGTCAAACAAATTTACTTGCTATGAATGCTGCAATAGAAGCCGCTCATGCAGGAAATGCCGGAAAAGGTTTTGCCGTTGTTGCCGATGAGATAAGAAAACTTGCCTTTGCCTCAGCATCTAATTCAAAGCAAATTAGTGGTGTATTAAAAGAGATTGTAGATAAGATAGAAATTGCCTCCATATCTGGAAAAGAAACAGAAAAAGCTTTTGAAGATATTGATCATGAAGTTCATGGAGTTTCACAATCGTTAGAAGAGATTAGTATGAATATGGGAGAGCTTAATATCGGAGGCAAGCAAATTCTTGAGACTATGGAAGGATTAAAAACTATTACTGGAAAAGTAACTACCGGAAGTTTGAGTATGGTAGAAGCTTCTGTTGGAGTCTCTTCCGCAATAGAGGTCGTCTCTGGGACGTCTTTGGAGGTTTCGAGGTCGGCGAATGAAATTACATCTGGTATTAGTGAGGTCAGTAGCGCAATGCGGCAGGTTACCGAGCTTTGCGGCAGTCTTGGAGAGATAACAGATCGGCTTGAGAAAGAAGCTGCAATGTTCAAAACTGAAAAAGAAGAAGCTGATTTTGAGCCTACTGAATCAGAGATTATTTTAGACTTAACTTGTGAACAGGAAACTTCAGAAGACATTGATTTGTATGATGATATTTAGAGACATAAATAAGTAACTAAAACGATTGAGAGTTAAATTTAAAATAAAAAAAGCTTGTATTGTTAACAATTCTCACGTTATAATGCGACATAATTAATAATAGACTCCATTATTCTAAGTCAAACAAAAATTAAAAGTTTATTTTGCTCGTTGTAAAAAAAAGATACTGTACTTACTGGAGGAGTTTATGCGTATCAGGAATAAACTTAATTTTATCACTTTGGGGACTATAGCAGCAATTTTGATTGGAATTGGAGTCTTCATTCCAATTTACAGACCTGTTCTGCATATGCAGGCTGAGAAAAATTCATTGTTTGAACTTGATTCTGCTATTTTAAGACTTAGAGCTGAAGTAGATAAACTTCCGTTAGCAAATTATGATTTGCAGTTAGAGGAAGTTTTGCAAGCTAATGAAGATTTTTTATCAGAACTTGAACATATCTCAGAATTGAAATATCTACATAAAGATCCAAAAATCGCAGAGTCTCTGGAGATAATTACCCATTTATTTGATCTATATGAGACTAATTATAAGGATTTTCTTACAAACGCAGATGAGGTTTCCAAGCTCGCTTCTGATATATTTTTGTCAGCAACAGTTAAACTCTTTGACGTTCAAAGATCAACACTTTTGCAACGACACAAAAATAATGTTTTTTTTGTTTATAAGGTAGATGGTCTTATTTCTAAAATTGCTATTTTGGAAAATAACTTAATTTCAACTCACGGTGTTGTAATTAAGCAGTTTGAAATAATTGATAGTTTAATAGCTCATAAAGCCTTAATTGCGTATATTTTTGGTTTGTCTATAATTCTTTTTATTGGAATAGTATCAGCTATTGTTGCACTTTTAAGTTCTGCCCATATAACCCGCAATGTAACACTTGCTGGTGAAGGTATAAGGATGATGAGCGGAGGAGACATTTCTACAGATTTCAATATAAAGTCAAATGATGAGATTGGACAGCTTGGAAGTGATCTTAACACTCTTAATGAGAATCTTCGGTCTGCTTTGTTTTCAATGAAAGAAGAGTCAAAAAAAGGTGTTGGAGTAAAAGATGAGCTTATCGCATCATCAAATCAGACTTCTGCCGCGGCAAGTGAGATTGCGGCTAATAGTGAAGCTATTTCAAAGCAGTTTACTAAACTGCATGAAAGAGTTGATGCTGCAGCAAATGCTAATAATGACTTAAAGCACAATTTAAATGGTTTGGAAGATTTTATTAAAGAGCAAACTTCAATGATAGAAGAGTCTACTTCAGCTGTTACCGAAATGATTAGCTCAATTAAAAGTGTTAGTGATATTACGCAAAAGAAGAAAGAAACTACAACTAATTTGGTAACTACTGCTGCAAGTGGCGGAGAAAAACTAGGTAATACAATAAGTGTTATAGCTGAAATTAATCAAAGTCTTGATCAGATAAAGGGTACAGCCAGTATTATTCAACAGATTGCAAGTCAGACAAATTTACTGGCAATGAACGCAGCAATTGAAGCTGCTCATGCTGGAGATGCCGGAATGGGATTTGCTGTTGTTGCGGATGAAATTAGAAAACTGGCAGAAGCTTCATCCAGAAACTCAAAGAGTATAAGCGGCATATTAAAAGATGTTGTTGATAAAATAGAGACCGCTTCGTCTTCTGGTTATGAAACTGAAAAAGCCTTTAGTGAAATAGATACTGAAGTTCACGATGTTGCAATGTCTTTTGATGAGATAAGCTCAAGCATGGTAGAGCTTAATGAAGGCGGTAAAAGGATTCTTGAGGTTATGGCAAATCTTCAGACCTTCTCTGAAAAGGTTGAAGAAGGAAGCCAGTCTATGACAACATCTTCGTTAGAGGTTTCTGATGCTATTAGTATAGTTTCAAGAGTCACTACAGAGGTTTCTAATTCTGCAACTGAGATTACTACAGGTATTAATGAAGTTAGCAGTGCAATGATTGGTGTAACAGATCTTTGCGGAGTCTTGGGTGATATTACTGAACGGCTTGATAGTGAGGCTGCTCAGTTTAAGACTGAAAGCGATTTAATACCGTCAGAAGAATCTGAGGAAATAGAGTCTGAGGCCTCTGAAGATTATGACCGTGATATTGAAGATCTTGAAGAAATCTCTACGGCTGAAACATCATCTGAAGAAGATCTTTTAGAAGCCGAGTATAATATGGTCTGATTTTAATAAAGACTTTCTCATTTAAAAAATAAAAATCTCTCTATGCAGAAGCTTTCAGGCGTTAACTCTTTTTTTTCTTGCTGTCTACCTGTTATGGATATACAATAGCATTATTAGGAATGTTAAAATAAGAAAAGTTAAGTGTTAATAATTTAATAACTCTTGGGGGTCTTATGATTATTCGAAGAAAGCTTAACTTAATTATCTGTAGTGTTCTTGTTGCGGTTTTTGCCGGTATAGCAGCTTTTGTTTTTATTTACATGCCGGTTGTCAGAATGCAGTTTGAAAAAAAGGTTTTGCGAGAGCTTGATATTTCAGTTCTTGAAATGAGGGGAGATGTAAATAAACTTCCTTTAACATATTTTAGAGAGCAGATATATTTTATTGAAGAAGAAAATATTGACTTAACATCCAATTTTAAAAAAATATCCGGACTAACCTATTTAAAAAAAGATCCTGAAATGAATAAATCTTTAAATATCGTAGCTAATCTTTATATCATTTATGTTAATAGTTATGGTCGTTTTAAATCTACGATAAAGTCTACCGAAGCACATTTGCAAAAAGCACTGCCCATTGATGGTATAACTTTATATGAAGTAGAGACTTCTAATCTGTTTGATGACTATGAGAACAGGGCTGATGTAACTTATGAGCTAAGTAATTTAAGGTCATTAATCGCTGTTATGGACAGCAATCTTACAACCACGCATAATGTTGTTACGCAGCAGTTTGAGATAATAGACAATATGATTGTCGCGAAAGAGCGGAAATCATATATTCTGGGTATAGCAATTGTTTTTTTTATAGGTATAGCAGCATTAATTGTTGCTTTTTTTATAACTTCTAAGATTTCTTTAAGCGTTAAAAATGCTGCAGACGGAATTGAAAGAATGAGTACTGGTGATGTTTCAAAAGATTTCGAGATACAAAGCAAGGATGAAATAGGAGATCTTGAAAAAGATTTGAATATTCTTAGTCAAAGCCTTAGAGCTTCAATGCTTTCTTTGAAAAGTAGCTCAAGTAGAGGTTGTGAGCTTAAGGAAGAATTGATTACATCAGCTAATGAGACATCTGTTTTTTCAGCTGAGATTGCTGAAAACAGTCAGGAGATTACCAAAAAATTTGAAACCTTGAAAGAAAAGGTTGATGATACCAGAACCTTAAACCGGAGAATGAAGAAAAATCTATATGAGCTTGAAGGTTGTGTCAGTGAGCAATATACAATGCTTGATGAATCTACTACTGCTGTTTCCATGATGATTGATTCTATTAACAGTGTTAATGAGATTACTACGCAAAAGAAAGAGACCACTATAACCTTGGTTGAGACAGCTGTTTCTGGAGGAGATAAACTTAAGAG
>JAQQAK010000403.1 GCA_028527945.1 Spirochaetaceae bacterium | reverse complement strand
TTTGAGCCGTTGTCTTTCCCATATTTCCTCCATTCTATTTTATGAATATTTTGCCTGGGGTAATTATCCACAAGGCTTTCAAGGTTTCTTTCCCTGTATTTCTTATAATATGAGGCGAATCTGATTGAAAGGATATCGTGTCGCCTTTAGTTATTGTATATTCTTCTGTTCCATATATAAACAGTCCGCTTCCTTCTATTATTGTACCAAGCTCCTGTCCTGGATGGCCAAACTCAAGATCACCTTTTTCCTTTCCAGGAGGAATATCAATATAAAAAGCTTCTACGGAAGGATTGATATCAGAGCCAGGAATAAAAGAAAGTTGCTGGTAATCTACACCATTTAACAAGAGTCTGTTACGCTCTTCAGGTTTTACTATTGTAACTTTGTGCTCACTTTTGATATCTTTAAAAAGGTATTCAAGGTCAATGTTCAAGACATTGGCTATCGTTACGAGTGTATCAATAGATGGCGAAACTTTATTTCGTTCAATTTGACTAATAAGGCTTTCGCTTACTCCTGCTTTGGAGGCTACATCTTTGAGTGTCATCTTTTTTCGTTCTCTAACGAGACGAAGTTTGTTTCCGAAATCAGCATCTTTCTTAATCAATACTTAAACCTCTTAAGTATAAGTTAAGACAATGCCTTCTGTTTGTCAATAGACTTGCAAGATGATCACTAATAATGTACTTTATTCGTTGAAATTAACTTAAAATAATTGGAGACAATATGGCTATATCATCGCATATCAAAGAAATGATGGAAGGATCTTCTTTTATAAGGAAGATGTTTGAAACTGGTGCAAAGCTGAAAGAACAGTACGGGGACGATAATGTCTATGATTTTAGCTTAGGGAACCCTGATGTTCCTCCAATTCAGAAATTCACAGATACTGTTATAAAAATAATGGAAGAAGATATTCCCGCAAAACATGGCTACATGGCAAACGCAGGTTTTTCATTTGCCCGAAAGGCTGTTGCGGCTCAGGTTTCAAAAGATCAGAAAGCTGATGTTGATGAGCAAAGTGTTGTTATGACTTGCGGTGCGGGTGGTGCTTTAAATATTGTTCTGAAATCAATACTTAATCCTGGTGACAGGGTTCTGGTAAGTTCTCCATGTTTTATGGAATACAAGTTTTATGCTGATAACCATGGTGGAAAACTTGAAATTATCAAGCCTAAAGAAAATTTTGAGCTTGATGCTGACGCTTTTGAAAAGGCTATGGGCGCTGATGTTGCGGCTGTTATTTTAAACTCACCCAACAATCCATCTGGAAAGATTTATTCAAAAGAGAATCTGAACTCCTTATTTGAGGTTCTTAAAAAAGCTTCAGATAAATACGGTCGAAGTATTTATGTAATTTGTGACGAACCTTACAGAAATATTGTTTTTGATGGAGCCGAGGTTCCTGCAGTATTTCCGCTTTATAATAATTCAATAGTTGTAACTTCTTATTCAAAAAATCTTTCTTTGCCTGGAGAAAGAATAGGTTATGTTGCTGCAAATCCAGCCGCAGATGATTTTGATGATCTGATGAATGCAGTAATTTTGTGTAACCGAATTATGGGTTTTGTTAATGCCCCGGCTCTAATGCAGAGGGCTGTATCAGAACTTCAGGGAGAAACCGTTGATATAAGTGTATATCAGAGAAAGCGCGATCTTCTTTGTGAAGAGTTATCCAGAATTGGTTATGAGTTTGAGAAGCCAAAGGGTACTTTTTACCTTTTTATAAAGGCTCCCGGCGGAGATGATGCCGCTTTTGCAGATCTTCTATTGAAAGAGAGAGTTCTTGTTGTGCCAGGAAGCGGCTTTGCAATGCCGGGATATTTTAGGATATCTTATTGCGTAGAAGATAAAACCATAAAAGGTTCTTTTAGCGGTTTTGAAAAGGCATTTAAGCAAGTTTGTAAAAATTGTTAATAACTTGTGAAGTTAATGTGCAAAGATTTATTTTTTATGCTATTATACCGATAATCAAATAAAATTAGCGCAGGAGTGTAACATGGGTGCAGCAGCTTATGCAGTTTTATTTTTATCTATATTTGGGTGCATCATTTTTGGATTCATACATTGGGGGAAAGAGAGTACTCCTTTAGCTTGTTCTGAGCAAGAAAAAGAAACCGACAAGGCTGCTGTTTGAGGCAGCCTTTTTTTTGTTTTAATCCTTCCATATCTTCATATCAAATTAAATAGAATTATTGATTGTAAAATCCGTATTCTGGGTTTATATTATTGTAATTATTTACAATTTTACTGTCCTCTTGGCAGAATTTGATTATAGGAGTGTGGAATGGACGAAATGGTCCTGTTAGGAGATGAAGCTCTCGCTTTGGGTGCAATTGATGCTGGTATGTCATCAGCTTATGGTTATCCTGGAACTCCATCAAGTGAGATAATGGAATATATTTTAGAATATTCCTCTTCAAGTAAAGATCTTTTTGCAACATGGTCTTCTAATGAGAAAACTGCTTATGAAGAAGCTTTGGGTGCCTCATTTGTTGGAAAAAGAGTTCTTGTTACAATGAAACATGTAGGTCTTAATGTTGCGGCAGATTCTTTTATGAATTCAGCCCTATGTGATATAAATGGCGGTTTGGTAATTGCTGTAGCGGATGATCCTGGAATGCACTCATCTCAAGGAGAACAGGACTCAAGATATTATTCTGCTTTTGCCAGAATTATGTGCTTTGAACCAAGAAATCAGCAGGAATGCTATGAAATGACCAGAGAAGCATTTGATATATCTGAAAAATTCCATATTCCTGTAATGATAAGACTTGTTACAAGGCTTGCTCATTCAAGAGCCGTCGTTGTTCCTTCAGAAAAAAGAGAGGCAAATGAGCTTCATAAAAGCGATAATACAGCTGGATGGAGGCTCCTTCCTGCTCTTGCCAGAAAAAACTGGGCAAAACTTCTTGAAGATCAAACAGATTTTGAAAAATACACTAATGAATCAGAGTATAACCCTCTTTCTATAAATACAGACTTTACTGATTTTGGTGTCATAACAACCGGGCTTGGACGAAATTATTATGATGAGGCAAAGATTGAATTGCCTTCACTTCCGTCTCATTTACATATAAGCGCGTACCCGGCTCCAAAGGATAAGATCCAGAAACTTGCGGCAAGCGTAAAGAAAATTGTTGTAATTGAAGAAGGTTGTACTTTTATTGAAGATTACTTAAGAGGTTATCTTGAACAATCTATAGAAATAAGCGGAAAGCGTAATGGCGCAATATCTTTAACCGGAGAGCTTAATCCTGATAATATACGTGGCGCTTTGGGACTTCCCAAGCGAGAGGGGCTTAAAACTGAAATGGCTCTTCCTGGAAGACCTCCTCAGCTTTGTAAAGGTTGTCCTCATGCTGATACATATGCTGCTATTAATTCCGCCAGAGAAGAATTTGATAATTCTATAGTAACTTCAGATATCGGATGTTATTCTCTTGGAGCCTTGCCTCCGCATAAAGCCATAGAGACTATAATTTGTATGGGTGCTTCTATTGGAACTGCCAAGGGTGCTGCTGAAGCAGGTTTTAAGCCTGTTGTGGCTGTTATTGGCGACAGTACTTTTCTTCATTCCGGAATATCTCCGCTTGTAGATGCCGTATCATGCAATACTCCAATGACAGTTATTATTCTTGATAATGGAACAGTAGCTATGACAGGCGGTCAGGAGACAATTTTACCTTCTTCAAGACTTAAATCATTAATTGAAGGAATCGGAATAGAACCGGATCATATAAAAACAATTGTACCTCTGAAAAAGAATCACACAGAAAATGTGGACGTAATTAAGACCGAAATGGAATATGATGGTATTTCGGTTGTTATTTCATTAAGAGAATGTCTTGAGACTGCACGTAAGCGCAAGAAAGCTGGGGGGAATAAATGAAATACGATATTATACTTGCCGGAGTAGGTGGACAGGGTGTCCTTTCTGTTGCTGCGTGTATTGCAACAAGTGCTATGCTTCAGGGGCTAAATGTCAGACAGTCTGAGGTTCACGGAATGGCTCAGAGAGGTGGGGCAGTTATGTCTCATCTTAGAATTTCTGATAAAGAAATTCCCGGAGATCTTGTAGGCCGCGGTAATGCGGATATGATTCTCAGTATGGAACCATTGGAATCTTTAAGATATCTTGATTATCTTAATCCTGAAGGTAAAATTGTAACTTCTTCTGAGACCGTTATTAATATTCCTGACTATCCTGATGAATCTGAAATAATCGAAAATGTAAAAGCTACAGGTGTTTCTGTTATTGTAGATGCTAAAGCAATTGCAAGAGAATCAGGAAATATGAAGGCTGCTAATATTGTAATAGTTGGAGCCGCTTCGTCTTATCTTCCTGTAGAGCAGAAATATATTGAACAAGCAATTAAGCAGATGTTTTCAGCAAAGGGTGAAGATGTTGTCGAGCAGAATTTAAAAGCTTTTATAAGCGGACGGGCATAAATAACGGATACAATTATGGGGATAAATTACTACAATAAAAAAGTCGAGTGTGCAAGCAGAGAAGAACTCGATTCAATACAGCTAGAAGGTTTAAAGAGGGCGGTTGAACTGGCATTAAACTCTGATTATTATGGTAAAAAATTACCTGAATCAGGAATAACTTCATCTGATGATATTAAAAGTCTTGATGATTTAAAGCGCCTTCCTTTCACCAAGAAAAATGATCTCCGTGATTCTTATCCATATGGTTTTTTGGCGGTTGACCGCTCAGATGTTGTGCGAATGCATGCTTCAAGCGGTACCACTGGAACTCCAACAACTATCTATCTCACTGCTGAAGATCTTGATAGAAGTACAGAAATATTATGTCGCTCTCTTGCTGGTACTGGCGCAAGCTCTGAAGATGTTTTTCAGAACATGATGACCTATGGCCTGTTTACTGGTGGAATAATGCTTCATTATGGAGCTGAAAAACTTGGAATGATGGTTATTCCGGTAAGTTCCGGTAATACTGCCCGTCAATTCAAGATGATGAAAGATTTTCAAACTACAGCAATTCATGCTACTCCAAGTTATATGCTTTATCTTTATTCTAAAATGGAAGAGCTTGGAATAAAGCGTTCTGATCTTGCCTTGAAGAGAGGCTATGTCGGCGCTGAGCCACATTCTGAAGATGTAAGAAAGAAGATTGAAAACCTTTGGGATATTGATATCTACAATTGTTATGGGTTATCTGAAATGAACGGCCCCGGACTTGCTTTTGAGTGTTCTTATAAAGACGGTCTTCATGTCTGGGAAGATTCATACATCCCTGAAATAATAAATCCTGACACACTTGAGCCTGTAAAAGAAGGTGAGTATGGTGAATTGGTTCTTACTATATTGCACCGTGACGCTATGCCTATTTTACGCTATCGAACAAGAGATTTGACTCGGTTTATTCCTGGAAAATGCCGCTGTGGAAGGCTTCATAGACGAATTGATAGAATTAAAGGTAGATCTGATGATATGCTCATTATAAATGGTGTAAATGTTTTTCCTTCTCAAATTGAAGAAGTTATAATGCGTATGCCTGAGGTCGGGACAAACTACCTTATTATTGCTCAGAAATCAGGGCCTCTTGATAAACTCATTGTAAAAACTGAAGTAACAAAAGACGTTATTACAGATGATACAAGAGATCTTTACAGTCTGAAAGCAAGAATCGCTGAAAACCTTAAAACATCAATTTTTATAAATCCAGTAGTAGAACTTCACGAGCAGGGGTCTCTTCCCGTTTCAGAAGGAAAGGCCAAACGCGTTATTGACGAACGCAACGAATAAGGTCGTTTTTTATCTGCACCAGATTTTTTTCTTGTTTTTATTAAATGTATAATTAACCCATTTCCCTTTCTGCGCAGGGAAGTCTTTTTCCGCAGAAGTTTTTATACCAAAATCTTCAGGCTTTTTCCAGTTTGAAGGGGCAAGTTCTTCAAAGAGCCATTTTTGTGAAGACGCGTTTGAATCTTCAGTTTTTTTCCCGTCAAGTGTTATCCATCCACAGGCTCTATTGCTCCATGCTCCGGTACGTTTTAGATCATCAGAATTTTTTAAATGATTGTTTTTACGTTCTTTAATAATTTTTTCAGCCGACTGAGGCCCAATTCCGGGGACTTTTATAAGGCTGGCAAAGTCTGCTTTATTAATTTCTATCGGAAAAATGTCCTGATTCATCATTGCCCAGGCTGTTTTAGGATCTGTCTCAAGAGGTATATTTCCTTTTGAATCAAAAATAAGTTCCGGAAAGCGAAACCCATAAGCACGCATAAGAAAGTCACATTGATAGAGTCTGTGCTCTCGTAGAAGAGGATATCCTTTAAAAGGATCTTGCTCTTTGTTTTTGCTTTGACTCTGAGTTTCAACCGCCCATTTTTCTTGATAAGCAGAAAAATATGATCTGAACATATAGTAATTACGATAAAGGGTATCTACAGATTTTATTATTTCGATATCTTTTTCATTTGATGCCCCAACTACAAATTGAGTCGTTTGGCTTTTAGCTTTTATTCTACTAAAAGAATCGCTGTCCTTTTTTTTCTTTAATATATTTGCAGTTACAGATACTGCTGGTATAATTTGAGATATTAAATCTTTATCAGGCGCAATATTATGCAGATGGTTGCGAGTTGGCGCTTCCATATTAATTGATAGCCTGTCTGCAAGTTCAGCGGCGGCAAGTATAAGTTCTTCATTACAACCTGGGATTATTTTTAGATGAATGTACCCCTTAAAGCGGTAACGTTTTCTTAGCAGTTCCGCGGTTTTTACCATTTCCTCCATTGAATGTGATGGGCTTCTACATACTCCAGATGAAATAAAAATACCGCTTACAAGCCTTTTTCTAAACATTTCCATAAAAGATACCGCAAGTTCTTCCGGACTTAAGGTTGTTCGTCTAAGATTACTGTTTTTGGAAGAAAACTGACAATAGCTGCAGCTGTTTTTACAGCTGTTGCTTTGAAGAATTTTTAAAATATGAACAATTCCCTGACCTGGGACTGCTGCCGGATATATCCAGTCATGCAGAGGATTCCTTGGATTTCTGCTTCGACCTTGCTTTCCGGAGGCACCGGTAGAACAGGATGAAAGACAGACATCATATCTTGCTGATTCTGCCAAGGTTGTTATTTTGTTGCTTAACATATGTAAGGGTAACATAGGTTAAGTGTTTGAATCAATATATAAATTAAGGTGTGCGGCCAGTAAAATAAAATGCACGCCAAAAAGTAAAAAGAAAGCCCCATGGCAAAATGTTATAATAAGTCTGCAAAAACGAAAAAATAACAGGAATACCATGGGACGAAATAAACTTATCATAGAAAAGGCATGTAAGAA
>JAQQAK010000402.1 GCA_028527945.1 Spirochaetaceae bacterium | reverse complement strand
AGAATTAATGGTTGGACGGGCAATTGTTGATATGTATCCTAAAGAACAGGCTCCTATAGGTAAGGAAGTTTTTCGGGTAGAAAATTTAACCTGTCAAATCGCGAATAATATATCATTTAGTCTTAGGAAAGGTGAAATCTTGGGATTGTTTGGTCTTGTTGGATCTGGGTGTGTTGAAGCTGTAGAAGGAATAATTGGAAAAAGGGCTATTCAATCAGGAAGGATTTATCTTGATGGTGAAGAGGTTGAAATAAGAACACCCATAGATTCTAAAAAACATGGTATTGCTTATATTCCTAGCGACAGAAAAGCTGAAGGATTGGTTTTAATACATTCTGTTAAAAATAACTTAACTATCACAAAAATTGATGAACTAGGTAAACATGGACTTTTAAAAACAAAAAAAGAAAAGGCATATTGTGAAACATGGATTAAGCGAATGGGTATCAAAACAGCATCAATGAATACAATGGTTAATATGCTATCTGGAGGTAATCAGCAAAAAGTAGTTATAGCTAAATGGCTTCTTACTGAACCAGAAATTCTTATTATGAATGATCCCACAAGAGGAATTGATGTTGGTGCAAAAGTAGAAATATATAAGGTGATGGAAAGTCTTTGTAAAGATGGGGTTTCGATAATTATGGTTTCTTCAGAATTACCAGAAACAATTGGTATATCTGATCGAATGGTTATTCTTTCTGATGGGAAGATTGTTGGAGAGCGCAAACGTAAAGATTATGATCAAAATGAGATCTTACAAATGGCTGTAAAAGGAAGATGAGATGAGCAGGAAAACAGAAACAGTTAATGAAAAATATGAAAAAAAATCCTTTTTAAAGATATTATCAGGCGCAGACAATACATTGAGTCTTGCTATTGCCTTATTATTGCTTTGTATAGCATGGTCTATTCTTTCTCCTTATTTTCTTACAGTAAAGAATATAATGAACCTTTTTATGTTTGCCTCAATTTTAGCAATTCGGGCCTCTGGTTTAACTGTCTCAATGATAATGGGAGGAATGGATATTTCTCAGAATTCTGTAGGAGCAGTGACCGCATTAATGTGTGCCTTGGTCAGTCTTATGGGTGCACCGTGGTGGGCTGTTCTTCTTATGGCTATAGGGCTTGGTCTACTTATGGGGGCCATAAATGCAACATTGGTCTCTATTTTTAAGATTGCGGCTATTATTACAACCTTAGGTACAATGCAAATCTTCCGGGGAGCTGCATGGCTGATCAAGGATGCCACTGTTATGATTAAAGATCCAGTATTACTTCAAATTGGCCGAGGGCGTTTATTTGGTGTTGTTCCTTATATTGCTATTATTGCTGCCATAATACTGTTTATTATTCATTATGTCCTGAAATGGACATCGTTTGGTAGAAAGGTTTATATGGTTGGAGGCAACGAGCAGGCAAGTTATCTATCTGGTATAAATGCTGATAGAGTAAAGTTTATAGCGTTCTTAATTAGTGGCTTAACTGCGGGAATAGCTGGCTTTTTGCTTGCCTGTCAGGTTGGTGCTGCATTGCCGCAATCTGGTGCAGGTACAGAAATGGCTACTGTCTCCGCGGTAATTTTGGGAGGAGTAAGTCTTGCAGGAGGAAGTGGGCGAATACTCGGAACAATTTTAGGTGTTATGATTCTTCAAACAATAAATAACGGTCTTACTTTATTGAGTGTAAACGCATATTATCAAATGGTAGTAAGTGGAGGTGTCCTTTTGATAGCGGTACTTATAGATGTAATTAGAAGTGGAGCATTAAAAAAACATTAATGCTCTTCTTTAAGAAAGATCCCATAACAATAATATCATATAAGGTTTTAGTCTTAAATTATTATCATATAGTTTTCATCTGGATTTGCAATAATGGGTGCGAATGTAGTTATCCCCCCGGTTATGAATTATATCTTAACAATGCAGCTGAGCACCCCGAAGGCAAATGGATTTTTGATATCTGCATACCGCTTAAGGCTGAAATGTAGCAAGATCTGAAACGTCAACATCCGCGAAGAAGTGCATTATGCCTTATCAGAATTTCTGAGTAAGGGGAATGTATTGAAGAATATTGAGATAAAAGGGGCACACATCCATAATCTAAAAAATATTGATGTGTCCATCCCCAAGAACAGTCTTGTAGCTGTAACGGGAGTAAGCGGTTCTGGCAAGTCAAGCCTCGCGTTTGATATTGTATTTGAAGAAGGCCGAAAGCAGTATCTACAGTCTATTGGAGTTTTCTCGCCTGTTGACGAAGAAGACGGATTTGAGAGTATTAGCGGTATTGGGCCTGCCATAGCGGTACAGCAGAACATTATCCGTCAGAGTAATTCACGCTCTACAGTAGGAAGCAGATCCGGCCTTTTGAGTATGCTCTCAGTTCTTTTTTCCACGGAAGGAGTTATATCATGTTCGCTAAGCGGAAATAGTGAAGAACGCCTGCCACCAGCATATTTTTCATATAATAACGCAAACGGAATGTGTATGACCTGCTCCGGAAAGGGGGAACATTACGAGATCTATATGGGAAGGCTTGTTCCTGATGAAGATATTACTCTTTTGCAGGTTTTTGACAAGGTAAACGCTACTCCGGGATTAAAGAATCTCCTGAAGAGGAATTTCAAAGATTATCTGGAAACCCCATTTTCAAGGCTCCCTGATGAAATTAAGGCGGATGCTCTCTATGGCCATTTTGTTAGCAGCAACTCGGCAAACAACAGCATATGTATCGCGAGACTTTTGGAAGGGCTTGTTAAAAAGTATGGCGAAGATCCTTCCGGCATATATCGAATGCGGCAATGCCCTGACTGCGGCGGCTTCCGTGTGGGAGAAGAGGCCCGGCGTGTTTTTATCGGCGGCCGGCATATAGGCGAGCTTTGTCTAATGCCGCTTACCGAGCTTGAGGAGTTTTTAACAGTACTTCCGGACAAGAGCCGCTTCAGTGCGTTTGGAGAGAAGCTTCGAAAGGATATTCTTCTTAAACTGAGTGCCCTTGTAAAGGCCCGCCTTGGACACCTTTCTCTTTACCGGACTGTGCCCTCTCTGAGCGGCGGGGAGCTTCAGCGCCTCTTTTTAAATGATCACCTGGAATCCGGGATGGATTCAATTATTTATGTTCTTGATGAGCCCACCGCCGGTCTGCATGAATCAGAAAAAGATCAGCTTATAGAATCTATAAAGAGATTAAGGGATATTGGAAACACGGTAATTGTTGTTGAACATGATAAAAAGTCAATTATGGCCGCTGACCATGTTATTGATGTTGGCCCCGGAGCCGGAACTGAGGGCGGACAAATCGTCTATCAGGGTGATGTTAGCGGGCTGCTTGATTGCGAAGCATCAAGTACCGGACGGTATCTGTCAGGAAGGAGTTCAATGCCAGGCAGAGCTTTTAAACGACTGGAACCTACAGGATGGCAGGGTTTCTGGCTTACTGTAAGGCAGGCTTCTACAAATAACCTTAAAAACGTTGACGCGGCCTTTCCTCTTGGGTGTCTTGCCGGCGTTGCCGGGAAATCCGGCAGCGGTAAGAGTTCTCTTGTTTCAGACAGCCTTCTGCCGCTTCTGAAAAAACATTTTTATAATAATTTTAAAGAGGGGCTCTCCGGTGATAGCTCTGCCGCAAGGCTTGAGGGAACGGAAGATCTTAGCGGATATGCTGAGGTCTCTCAGGCTCCTATAGGCAGAAATATGAACTCGACACCGGCATCATATATAGGCATATGGGACAAGATAAGAAAAATCTTCGCGTCTCAGCCGGAGGCAGTAAAACAGGGGATCGGCGCCGGACACTTTTCCTTTAGTTCCGTCGGAGCCTGTCCGGAATGCGGCGGAACCGGCAGGGAGAAGATCTGGCTTGGGGGCAGTTTTTTTATATACAATACCTGTCCAGCCTGCCATGGAAAAAGGTATAACGAGCAGGCCCTTTCTGTTCGCTATAATGGAAAGACCATCAATGATGTACTTGAGATGACTGTGACAGAGGCTGTTTCCTTTTTCAGTGATGAAAGATCTGTTGTCTCTACTTTGAAAGTTTTGGATCGAATAGGAATGGGATACATAAAGCTTGGACAGCCGACTCCTACCCTCAGCGGCGGCGAGGCCCAGAGGGTTAAGCTGGCCCGTGAAATAGGCCGAAAGCGGAGGGGGAATATTCTTTATGTTCTGGATGAGCCGACAACGGGACTCAGCCCTTCTGATACAGCCAAGCTGATCTGTCTGCTGGATGAACTAATTCAAAAGGGCAATTCTGTAATTGTTGTGGAGCATGATCCGGCTGTTTTATCCGTATGCGACTGGATTATTGAACTTGGCCCGGAGGGAGGTCAGGCTGGCGGACACATCATAGCAGCGGGAAGTCCCAAATCACTCAAAGAAAATCCCGAATCAAAAACAGGAAGGTATTTGAGTATAAATGAATAAAACACAAACGAATAACAGAGATTATTGGCCTACTAAGCAGTGGCGTTCTGCGTCTCCTTCCAGCTGCGGAATGGATAGCGCGTACCTTGAGAAGCTTGATCTCGCAATCAGGGCTCGTCACAAGAATATCAATGGCGCTATTATCGTAAAGAACGGGTATATTGTTTTTGAAAAATATTTTAATGCCTTTGGCCCTGCTGATACCCATAATGTTGCTTCCGTTACCAAGAGTTTTATCTCTGCCCTTATTGGCATAGCGATTGACAAGGGCTATATTCAGGGAGTTGAACAACGGGTATTGGACTTTTTCCCGGAGTACCCAACGAAAGCTGGAGATTTTGCAAAGCGGACGGTAACTATCCGGCAGCTCTTGACCATGACAGCACCTATTGCCTCAAAGACTGTTGGTAATAAATGGGAGCCCCTGGACAGGCTTAGAAGGCAGCCTGACTGGGTAAAATATACTCTTGATATGCTTGGAAAGGGTACTTCAGGACAGTTTCAGTACAGCACAGCGGGGGCTCACCTTCTGTCCGCCATACTTACCAGGGCCACAGGGCTTTGCGCCCGTGAGTTTGCCAACAAACACCTTTTTATGCCAATGGGGATAAGCGAAATCCCTGACTGTGATATGAAGTCTTTCTCTCTTGATGATGTATTTGGTAAAAATGTTACCGGATGGATAAAGGATCCGCAGGGCGTAACGGTCGGCGGTATGGGTCTGACTATTACACCCCGTGATATGACCCGCTTCGGATTTCTGTATCTGAACAAGGGGCTGTGGGAAGAGCAGCAGGTCATTTCAGAGCAATGGATTTCTGCATCAACGGCCATGACTCCTAATGAGTACGGTTACCTCTGGTGGCTGCGGGAAAAGAATGGGCTTTTATCATATTCAGCCCTTGGCTCCGGCGGTAATGTTATCTGCTGCATACCGGAGAAGGATCTTGTTGTTGTCTTTGCCTCAAAGATTGTGGTAAAGCCCAGGGACAGCTGGGAGCTTATTGATGAGTATATAATTCCTTCTGTCGTCACAGACTAAACTAAACCTTGGGAGCAAGGAGTGCTTTTACGCCAATGAATATTATAAAAATCGACATTAACTATGATTGAGGGAAGGCTTTCCTTCTCCTATCAATGCAAGAGCAATAAATCCATAGTACTCTTGATGATAATAATTGTAACTATTGTTTTAAACACATCATAACAGAAATCTAATCTTCCAGTATAGTAATTTCAACTCTCCGGTTAAGCGCCCGGCCTTCTTCAGTTGAGTTATCGCCAATTGGCTCTCTGCCGCCTTTTCCAATATAGATAAAGCGATCAGGCTCTAAACCGCGCTTTATCAGTGATTGCACTATTGTTTGGGCTCTTTGCTCAGACAAACTAATCTGCGACTCAATACTGCCTACATTTGCAGTATATCCTGTAACCAAAAAAGTCTTTTTTTCAATTTTTAAAAGTGATGCTGCTAGCTTATCAAGAAGAGGTTTATCCTCATCAAGTAGAGTAGCTTCATTGGCAATAAAATGAAGATTATGCACTGAGAGAGTAAATCCTTCGGGTTTTTCGGAAAGCCGCACGCTATCATCATCTCCGAAAGAATCTTCCATTTGCTTCTTTACAATACTCCGGTTCAGAAGAGATACACCATGATAAAAAACAAGATTAAAACCTTTTAGTTCTTCTGTTACATCTGATTGATAAGTCCAATTTTCCTGAAATGAATCTCTTATTAAAATTGGCTGTAATGTTTCTTTGCTTATGGTAATAGTTGCCTTATGTACCCCTGTTAGAGTTTTTATAATTTTATCTGCATCACTATTAGTCCCATTACGATATCTTAGCGCGAATTGGGCTGTAATAAAATAAACAGGCAGCTCCATATATGTGCCCTCAGAGTTAAATTGATAACTACAGTACAAGGGAATTTCTGCCCTTTCTTTACCATCAGGATCGCGTACTATCATTAACAATGGGGCTTCCCATCTATCACCAAATTTAAGAGGCTTTGATGGAAAGACAGGAAAATTTTTGAACTGAGGCCCCTCTAATTTTGAAAATCCACTTACATTCCCCCCTCTATCCTGAATAAAGCTGCTCTTTTCTATTCTTGATAAGGGTACAGCCTGCTGCCTTCCTGCATTCTTAATCTCTCGGCTGGTATACCATGCTCCATTAACTTTATAGCGGCCATCATCCTGGAGCGTACTATTAAACAATCCACGAACCTCCTGATTCACATAGCCGAGATAGGCTCCGTTCACTTTCTTGCTGTAATCAGCCCTCTCAATAATAGTATAGTTAGGGTTAAGTTCATATTGGAAGATAATATCTTGTCCAAAAAGATATACTGGTATTACTAAAAAAACAAAAGTTACAGCAAAACAGCGAACATGCATCAGAACCTCACAATATTTCCAAGTTTTTAATATTATATCAGAATTAGTTATTTGGTGTCTTTAATTCTTTGAAGACTTGTCGTCAGATTCTGATGCTGAATTACCAAAGGTCTTGATTTTGATATTTCAGGGAACACTTGTAATATTACGACAGCGCCCCATCTTTTTGACAAAATGGAAACAATGGCGGCTATTGAAGACTTTATCAGCGAGAAGATGATTTAAATAAGGGAGTTGTGTGGTGATAGACACTCAAGTCACAGTTTTGCAAGAAGCTCTATAATCTATTCTTTGGAGAGAATGTTCATATGTTTGACGGCTGTGATTTTATGGCTGAACTGACCCAACATCTCCCGCCAAAATGAATTCAGCATATTCGAAGGCCTGGATTATATGCCTCCCTGACAAAAGGGAAATGGTCTGAACTTCCGGAAATTATGCGACATGCTCCGGAAGGCTGGAACTCAGCACAACAGCGTCTTTCCCTGGATGAAGAATTGTCGAATGAAACTGAATTTGTACTCTAATAACCTTATCCCATGCTCCAAGTATATTTATGGCTTTCGCTACAGTCATATGATTTTGTATAATTGTTTCTATTGGTTTATTTATTGTGACGTCTCAGCAAACAGCATTTATTCTTTTCTTTTTCTTCTTAGCGGTTTCCGCCATTTTCTAACAGTTTTAGGTGTTGTTTGGAAATTTTTAGCGGCAGGTTTGTTTCCGTTCTCTATTGCATATTTAACCATCTCTGTTCTAAATGGAACTGGATCTTTACTATTTTTAATTAACTGGTAATATTGGTACATGGTTCCTCTTTTGGAATTGTTTTGATTAATCCTCTGTTGCCTGATTTTGTTAACTTTGGGCAACAGGGGGAGGACCATGTCTCTTATTTGTTCACACTTTTTTTGTAAGCGGTTTACAAAAAAAAATATAAATGGTTTAATTTTGTAAGCTTATGCAACCCTTTCAAAAGTTTGCAATAAGTTCAAGTTAAAATAAATATTTTAATAAGGAGTAAAAATGGAATACAAAGTAGTCCCTGGACATCAGGTAGGTATTGGAAAACCACAGAAAGTAGCTGATGGGTACGCGTCAATTATTAACAGTGAGGCAACCAATGGTTGGGAGTTTGTTTGTTTTGAAGATATTGTGTCTTCTACTTGTTGTGGATTAATTAAAACAAGTATCAAGATGCTTGTTTTTAGAAAATAGACGTTTACTTGCGGTTGGGAGATGCAGCCTAAATTTACAAATTTTGAAAAAATAGTCATTGCTAATTTTTATGCAATCATCATTATGCTACTGGGCTTTGGTATAATGGCGGCTGCTCTGTTATTGCTTTTTTCTAAAATAAGTTTTGTTCTTAAATTGATATCGGAAATATTTTTAGTTTTTACAGATATTTTCATTTTTTTTAAAGCGCAAATAATTTTTTCCAGGAGAAAAATAAAAGAACGAATTATAAATATTCTTTGCAGGCGTATTGAGAAAAATGGTTATAAACAGGACCTTTTCAGTAATTCTGTTGGGGATCCATGTTTACGGCTAATTACTTTTTCAATATTAAAAAAAATTGGAAAGTCTTCTGAGTTCAGAGAAATTGTGAGAACTTACAAAAACAACAAGATTTATTACATAGAAAAAACTGGCTCTGTTATAGAAACCCTGATAGAGGAAGGGGAAATAGCAGAAGAAGATTTAATTGGAATTTGAAGGAGAATTATTATGAAGTCATTTATTATCAAATCGATGGAAAAAATTGTTTACGCTTGTGCTGTTATTATTTTACTTGGATTTATAATTGGCGGAGCAGTTATAGGTGGCTTTCTTGGTTTTGTAGTGGGACTTTTGCTTGGAGCTATTATAACAGTTATGTTTCTTGGAATATTTATTCTTTTTATCGAAATGGCTGATAATATCAGAGCTATAAATAAAAAACTTGATGAAGATGAAAAACCAGAAATAGCCTAAGAACTTGTAATAGAGATGAGAGCTTATGCTTATACTAAAAGGATTTACTATAAATGAAAAATATTTTCAGACTTGTCTTTTGTATACTTTTGCTTAATATTTGCGGTTTTTCATTTGCTAAAAGCACCTCAGAAGAAGAGCTTGTTGTAAGGATTTCTCTCGATATAGCACGGTTGATTTTCCGGATTTTCAGCTCTGATCCTGCTGTATTCCGGAAATTCTAATTGACATTAATTTTAGAAATTCCTATCATTTTTATTGATTGAAATATAGCAAAAACCATATATAATGATTTAAAATTTAGGTTTTATATCCACAAGAATCAAAAGGTCTATAAAATGAAAAAATCTAGAAGAATAAAAGCTATTATTTGTCTTTTAACAGCGTTTGCTACAGCAACTTTAAGCTTTACAAGTTGCTCAATGCCTACAGGTTCAGAAATAGAAGAGCCTGTGGATGACGATACATCTAATGATGACACGTCTAATGACGATACATCTAATGACGATACAGTTTATTCAATCAACCTAACAATATCAGCTGATACAACAGACAGTACAACAATATATCCTTATAATGGCGGTACAACTACTATAGACGGTGTCGATTTTAAATTATATTACTTTAAAGCCTCTGATTTTAACGGTAAGACATGTACACTTACAAATAATACAGGAGGAAATATTGTTATTTCATTAAATGGTAGCATTACCGATGCAACTATATCTTTAGAAAATATTAGGTTTGTATGTGGTGACATTTTAGGTGAATCTAATATAACTATAAAGGTAGACTGCGAATATACTCAAGAATATGTCATAAACGGTGTTACATATACCGTTTATGCTCAACCTAGCTATCCTTATGATGGAGATACAAAAGTATCTGTACTCGAATGTAACTCAATAGCAAGTACAGCAACTGTAAGCGTAACTCCAGCGGATAGTTATGTAGGGATAAACGGTGATAAAGATTTTGCTAGTAATTCCTTATAATAATCTTTAAAAATTTACTGCATTAAAGCAATAATAAGCCCGCAATCTTTACTGGTAGAATCTTCAGAATATATATATCCACTATTATCGCTTTCAACATAACACCCCGTGATATGGCCCGCTTCGGATTTCTGTATCTGAACAAGGGGCTGTGGGAAGAGCAGCAGGTCATTTCAGAGCAATGGATTTCTGAATCAACGGCCATGACTCCTAATGAGTACGGCTACCTCTGGTGGCTGCGGGAAAAGAACGGGCTTTTATCATATTCAGCCCTTGGCTCCGGCGGTAATGTTATCTGCTGCATACCGGAGAAGGATCTTGTTGTTGTCTTTGCCTCAAAGATTGTGGTAAAGCCC
>JAQQAK010000401.1 GCA_028527945.1 Spirochaetaceae bacterium | reverse complement strand
CCATCACTTAAAACAGCATTTTTATGAATGATAATTATTCCGTCAATTATATGATAATTGCCATAATCGCCATCTTCTCTTTCTTTGTGATCTACTCCTATTCTGCAATAAGCTCCAATTCTTACGTTCTTATCTATAATTGCTCTCTTTATAAGAGTTCCTTTTCCAATTCCAACATTCGGTCTATCAAGCCTTGAGTTTTCTTTTCTCTCATCAGGGCTTTCATAAAAATCAGCTCCCATACAAAATACACCATCAAGAGAAGCTCCCTCAGATATTATTGTTCTAATTCCAACCACTGAATAAGAGATATAAGCATCTGTTATGATAGAACCTTCAGCAGCAAGCGCCTGCTTAAAAGTACAAGAATTAACCTTAGAAGGAGGAAGATTTCTTCGATGAGAATAAACTGGAGCGGCTTCATCATACATATTAAAATTGGGCTGAGGAGAGGACAAATTAAGATTTGCTTCATAAAAGTTTTTTATAGTTCCAATATCTTCCCAATATCCTGTATAAACATAAGCTTTTACATTCTTGGCGCCGATAGTCTCTGGAATAATTTCTTTTCCAAAATCTGTATAATCTGAAGCAAGACAATCATGCATAACATCAGCGTTAAAAATATAGATTCCCATTGATGCAAGATAATCTTTTCCACAATTCTGGGGAATATTCGACGCGGCAGCAACTTCTGAAGGAATTTTCAAATCTGAAATATCTTTATCAGGACCGGGCTTTTCAAAAAAAGAATCGATAGTTTGTTCTTTATCGATTTTTAATATTCCAAGCTCATTCGCGTTTCCCCGGTCAACAGGAGTTGCGGCAATTGAGACATCAGCACCGCTTTTTTTATGCTGCTTTAGAAAATCTTTTAAATCCATTTTGTAAAGTTGATCGCCGGAAAGAATTATATAATAATCCGGCTTATGAAAACTAAAACGACGAAGATTCTTCCTGACAGCATCTGCGGTACCTTGATACCATCCATCATTATTTAAGTTTTGAGTAGCTGCAAGAATCTCTACAAAACCCTTTGAAAAAACATCAAATTGATAAGTTCTGCTAAGATGCATATTAAGAGACGCGGATTCAAACTGTGTAAGAATAAAAATTTTTCTATATCCAGAGTTTATACAATTTGATATAGCGATATCGATCAGTCGGCCTTTGCCACCAAAAGGAACTGCAGGTTTTGCCCTATCCTTAGTAAGAGGATACAACCTGGATCCTTTACCACCACCTAAAATTATACTTAAAACTTTATCCATGATGCCCCCTTTTTTCTATGCAACTAGAATTATACAAAGGGATTAAAAATATAGCAAACATGGAAAATTTTTTTTTCTATTTTTGACATCAGTAATTCTATAAAAAATTAAAAGCCCAGAGCCCCTGAAAGAGGCTCTCTGATAAATCATAAAAAGACTTTAAGAACTTTAAATTTATTCAGCCTTCCCGTACCACTCAACCTTTCTTGTTAAATACATCACAACACTTACAATTACAAACAGCCCAATTGAACCCATTAAAAGGGCATAGTCTTCTGACTGAAGAACAAAGTACAGGTACCCGTATGACAGCCCCATTACGGGAATCATTGCCGCGGCGGATTTTTTGGCCCTTAAAACTGAGGCCGCGTAGAATGTCAGCATAAGGGTGACCGCGGCAGATGCTATAAGATAGGCACCATTAAAAGGCATCTGTTCAGACAATGACAGCAGTAGAAGATAGAACATAAGATCTCCAACCCCGGCAAGAAGATACTGTATTGGATGAATGCGGTGCTTTCTTGTTACCTCAAACAGAAAGAAGGTTAAAAATGGAAGAACCAAAAACAAAAATCCATATTTCAGAGTACGCTCAGTCTTGTTGTAGGCGGTAACCACAGGAAAAAATCTGACACCAAAGGAGGTGTCAGAAATGCTTCTGAATATATCAGAGTTTGAGCTGGTCCAGCTCTGCGGAATGCCGCGGCTTAGATAGTTTATTTCCCAATCAGCAGAAAAGCCATTATCATTCAGCTTACTTTGGCTTGGCAGATAGTAACCATTAAAAGAGGGAGAGGCCCAGTCAGACGAAACCGCGACCCGGGTTTCTTTTGCCAGAGGCAGAAAATGTATTGATTCTCCGCCTCGCATTTCCTGGCTGAAGCTAAAAGAATATTTCTTGCTCAGATCTGGTTCAAGCTTTAGCCGAACAGACATAACACCACCATAAACTGAAGCTTCATAGCCGTTGCCACCAGGCTGAAAGTCAAACTCCTCATCATTCCATTTAAGAGGCCTTATTGTCTTCATCCCCTTCAAGTAAGGGTAGCTGAATTGAAGACTCGCCTCATCCCAGCAGATCTCTTCGGGATTATAGCCCTCAAGGCTTTCTCCGGGAGTTATTGAACCTTCTCCATCGAGTAAAAGATCGAACACCGGTACAGAGTATATTCCCCGTGATTTTATCATGCTGTTGGCAACAGCCCTTATGTCCAGAGAATCTGGCAGAATGTATATTATTTCACGGCGACCGTCATACCTTATAATTTTGCCTTCATCATTTCGTACAGGAACCTCCCATTCCCTTGGAACCGACAGAATAGGGCCTCCAAGGCTGACCGGCCCGCCGATAGAATAGGTTATCTCGTTTTCTACTTCAGCACATCTGGACTGCCGCTCCTCCATAACTGCCCTTATAACCCGAAGGGGAATTAGAAACAGCAAAAGTAGAATAAGAATAAGGACAATCTTTAATCCCATCGAATGAGAATTAATGCCGTGAATTCTCTTTTTAATCTTGTTTTCATTTTCCATTGTTTACTCCTGTCCGCCGCAAAAGCATAAAAGCTTTTGTCTCGCTTTTGTTTTATGTTCAGGAGTGTAAACCGCAAGCCGGGCAGAACTTTGACCGAAATATGGCAACATTATGGCAATATAATTTCGACTATGCAAAAACCGCGGCAACTATGATACATTATTCTCATGGCAAAAATAACAGTTGTTGATGATGAGCAGAGTATAAGACAAACATTAAGCCTTGCGCTTGAAAAAGAGGGGCATAAGGTTTGTGCCTATAAAAACGGAGAAGAGGCTTGGGCTAATTTCTGCCGTGAAGAAGTAGATCTCATGATCCTCGATATAATGATGCCAAGAATGGACGGGCTTGAACTTTGCCGAAAGATTAGAAGCAAGAATGAGGCTATTCCCTTAATGTTTTTATCGTCCAAAGATGAAGAGTTTGATCGAATTCTGGGCCTTGAGGTTGGGGGCGATGATTATCTTTGCAAACCCTTCTCTTTGAGAGAGCTGACAACAAGGGTAAAAGCTCTACTCAGAAGAAGCGCTGTCACATCTGTTTCTGCTTCCAGTATAAAAGAAGATAAAGCTGAAACTATAGGTAATTTCAGCTTTTACAATTCCCGCTATCAGGTTCTTTTAAACGAAAAGCTTCTGCCCCTTACTATTACCGAGTTCAGAATATTAAAGAGTCTCGCGGAAATCCCCGGAAGTGTCAGATCAAGAGAACAGCTGATTTCAGCGGCCTTCCCCGAAGACAATTATGTTTCAGATCGCTCCATTGACAGCCATATAAAAAGAATCAGAAAAAAAATGGCCGCCATTTATAAAGATATTGACTGCATAGAAACCGTTTACGGCCTTGGATATCGGTTAAACCCATGATGCGAAGCCTTACTACCCGACTGCTTTTTTTCAACCTCCTTTTGGTATTTTTCCCAATTGGCGGAATGATGCTTCTGGACACCTACGAAAAGCAGCTCTTGGACAGTATGGAGCGCTCAATGGTACAGCAGGGCAGAATTATAAGCGCGGCGCTGTCTGGAAGAGCACTTGAAGAGGAGAGCATCAGAATACTGACAAACCTTGAAGGTAAAATTGATTCACGTATCAGGATAGTAAATACTGAGGGGCTTCTTATAGCTGACTCAAGCTCTCCAGATTTATATTCAGAACCAGTAAATAAGACTGTCTCCAAAAGTTACAGATACTATTCAGAGAGCGAAGAGCAATCAATTAGAGAGAACTGGCTCTACAAGGTCGCTGTCTACCCGCTAAAAATATTCAGGCGAATCTTTCTTCCGCCCACACCTCTGCTAGGCTCAGCTGAATACTACAGCAAAGCTAACAAGCTTGATGGCCCTGAAATAAGGGCGGCTTTGAACGGACGCTACGGTGCATGGACACGCTACTCAAGCGGAGGGCAACGCTCGGTAAATCTTTATTCTGCTATACCAATAAGAACCGGTAATAATGTAAACGGAGCAGTTCTGGTTTCACGCTCCACATACAAAATATTGACAGATCTCTACAGCATTCGCCTTGACATGGTAAAGGTGTTTCTTTTTTCTTTGATAGCAGCCGTAGGGCTATCGTTGATACTGGCAAAAACCATTACCATTCCAGTAAAAAAACTCCGAGTACAGGCTGAATCATTCATTGATCACAGAGGCCGGCTTACAGGCGAGTTTAAACAGCTTGAAAACCGCGATGAGATAGGAGATCTATCCCGTTCACTCTACACCCTGTCGACCCGCCTTGAGGAATATATCTCATTTATAAACGCCTTCTCTGCCGACATATCGCATGAGCTGAAAAATCCTGTTGCTGCCATAAGAAGCGCGGCGGAGTTGGCCGAGTTTGAAGCTCAAGAAGAGCAGAACCCCATGTTTGAGATTATAAAAAAAGAAACTGGCCGCATACAAAGGCTGCTTGATGATCTGCGTGACATATCACGGGTTGATGCATCTCTTGAAAATGAAGAAAGACAACTGCTTGAGCCTAAAAGCATTCTAGGAAATCTCATAGCAGAGTGGGATGGCAAATCCAAACGTAAAGATATCAGCTTCACCTTTCTTGATTTGACTGAAAAATCTGATAATCTGAAAATTGAAGTATCTGAACAGCGACTGTACCAATGTATATCAAACCTTCTTGATAATGCCGAAAGCTTCAGTCCGCCAAACAGCCAAATAACATTACACCTTTCAAAAAAAGCGGGTATGGCCGTTATAGAGGTAAAGGATGAAGGCCCCGGCATTCCTGAAGGAATGACAGAAAAAATCTTTAACAGATTTTACACAGACCGTGACGAGAGACAGAAAGCTCAGCATTCAGGACTGGGACTGTCTATTGTGAAAGCAATAACCGAAGGCTATGGAGGCAAAATTACCGCTTCAAACAATAAAAATGGAGGAGCCTGTTTCAGGCTGGAGCTGCCATCGAAGTAGCATATGAACAAGGTTGAATCGCCGACCGCCCGTCTATTATAAAACTTGACAAAAGGCACAACATATCAGTTTTGAAAAAGCCTCAATAGAAATTAAAAAGTAGATATGTTGATCTAATTTCAAAACTCGGTTAGTTTTGGAATTAACTTTGATTATTCCTGAATGGGAAATACTTTTGCGAGGAGTAATTGCTATTTGAAATATGGCTATATCCCCCTGTCTTTGATAACTTTACTTTTACTAAATAGCTGTTTTGTTCAATGGATCGAAGATTCTATTGCGGAGGCACCAGAACCTTCAGTAAGAACATTCATTGGGGATAAAACAACTGTCGCCCCTGGAGAGTCTGTAACTTTTACAGTAACTGGAAAAACAACAGATTGGCACATAGGCTCACAATATGATTACTCTGGAAAGCTAAAACTTTCTTGTAAAAATCTGTCATATGAATCAAGTCAAAAAAGCTTTGACAAAACAATAGATACAAACTTTGTCTATTCATTTGATGAAGGAGCTTCAGAAGGGAGCTATAAGTTTACAGCAACTATTGAAGATTCCTCAGGTGATACTGATAATAAGACGCTTACAATAGAAGTTGTAAGTCCCTAAAACCTTAATCCTAAACTCTCCCGTTTTTTTATAAATTCTTTTTCAAAAGTGTCGCGGCTAATTTCCAAACCATGGCCGGGAAGGAATAATTTCACATCTGTTTTTAACAAAGCCTTCCAGCTCTTAATTAGTTCTGTAACATCTTCCGCGTATGGGGGAAAAATCTTATCTTTAAAAACTCCAAACAAAGTATCACCAACAATAGCAACTTCATTCTCAATAATTATACTGATAGAATGAGGGGTGTGTCCTGGAGTAAATAATATCATTCCATTAATACCTAAATTGTCCAACAAGAAATTATTTTCAACCAGAATATCAGCCTCAAAAGAACTATACGAAATCAGAGATTTAAACGTCCTTGTCAAGAAGGAGATAAAACTGGTAAAGATATTAGTTCCGGCAATTTTTTCATTTAAGTTATCTGATAAAAGTGATTCAGCATTTTTATTAATCAGTATTTTAAGTCCATATCGTTTTTTTAATTCAGCTGCATTCGCAATGTGATCAAAGTGCAGATGTGTGATAATTAGATAATCAATTCTGCTAATGCCGTTAGCATCTATTGCCTGTAACAAATCCTTATAATTACGCTTTGTGCTTGTATCAATAATAATATTTACAGAATTTCCAGAGATCAAATAAACATTACAGCGGCCGGATATCAGCCTTTTAACAACCGTCCCTGTTGAAGTAACATATTCTTTATTCAAGGATTTTTTGAACCCGGCCAACCTGACCATCCTGTAGCCGAACCTTGATTCCATGAGGATGATTAGGAGATTTTGTTAAAAGATCCTGAACAACACCTTCAGTCAGCTTTCCTGTCCTCTGATCCTTTTTAAGAACTATTGCTACTTTAAGCCCCGGTTTAATATTAGCTCGATTTTTTCCATCCATATATTACATCCCCCTCCTGAGGTTTTCTAAATCAACTGTATAGCGGTCAAGAACTCCTGTCCTTATATGTGCTGTATACAGAGTATTACCTTGATTCACAAGAGTAATAATATCTGCCAATTCTCTGCTACTGAAGAATCTTGCTGCTTTTTTGAAAAAAAGCTCCTGTTCATATACTGAAAGTGTCTTTAACCATGTCTTTAAGTCCATCTTCCACACCTTACTGAAAAATCAAAAATGAGTATAGCATTTTCCAGTTTGCCGGGACGAATAATTATTGTTATTTTAATATTCAAGGAGAACTGATTATGTCTGAATTACCATCAAAATTTGAAGATTTAATTTCTACAAACAAGCTTCCTGTTTTAGTTGATTTCTACGCGGATTGGTGTCAGCCATGCAAAATGCTAAGCCCAATAATTTCAAGACTAGCTAAAGAATACAAAGGCCGAATAACCACTGTAAAAATAAATACTGAAAAAAAGCCGGAAATATCAGCAAAATATTCGATTCAATCAATACCAACCATCATGATGTTCCACAATGGAAAGCAGTTGATGCGTTTACAGGGAGCCTATCCCTATCAATCACTTAAGGCTGAGATTGAAAAGGTTTTATAAAACAAACCTACTTTTTAAAATTAAAAAAACACACTTTTCATTATCCTATGTTAATGAGTTTTGATGTTCATTGTATTAATTTCAATCTTAAAGGAGTAATAATAAAAAAGTCTCTGATGACTTTTTTATTATTTAGGATTTTACATTCAGAATCCACCTCCCAAAACGCTGTCTATAGCAGATTATTAGGAGATTGCAATGAAAACAATTCAATTAAACAAAACAAACGAGACTAAACGAGAATATTATATTGACTGGCTCAGAGATATAGTTGTTCTCATTTTAATACCGTTTCATACAGCGGTATCTTTCTCACATATAGGAAAAGGTTATACATATACAGCTGCAGCTGATAATTCGTGGTTATTTATTTTTATATCAGACTTTTTTAATCTATGGATAATGAGACTGCTATTTTTTATTTCTGGAATGTCTGTCTTTATGTCGCTAAAAAAGAGAAAAACTCAAAGCTTTATCAAAGACAGGTTTAAAAGACTTGTCATTCCGGTATTATTCCAACTTTTAATAACTGGACCAATAGCGGGTTATATACTCGCAATTGGAAGAGATAATTTCTCAGACTCTTTTTTATCATTTTATCCTCAATTTTTTATTCAATCAAAAAAATATTTATTTTGGGGGCATATGTGGTACTGTGTATATCTTTTTAATTTTTCAATAATTTTGTTACCGCTACTTTCAACACTTTTAAGAAAGCCGGAACTTGCAAAAAAAATTAATATATTTCTGATTCGTAAAAATAATATTCTTCTACCAATGATAATTATAATATTCTTTGAAGCTATTCTAAGACCTCAGTATCCAGGCTATCAAAGCTTCATTGGCGACTGGGCAAATGTAGTAACATATTCCTTATTCTTTATTATAGGATTTATTGTAGTTCAAACACCTGCAGTCTTTGAAGTAATCACTCAAAAAAGAATTTTTTTTCTAATTTCAGCAGTTTGCATGACAACAGCATTTCTCTTTTGTAAACGCAAATTTTTTATAGAAGCCGATCTCAGACAGCTATCTATAATTGCTGCTCTTTGGGGAGCTGCTGCCTATTGTTGGGTTATGTCTTTAATTGGATTCTTCAAAAAATATTTGAATCATAATAGTTCGGGACTTAGATATTTATCCAAAACTTCATTCTCTCTATACATATTTCATTACCTTATACTTTCGGTTTTTAATTTTTTCCTTCTCAAAACTAAATTGTCCAATTTGCTAATTTGGACAATAACAAGCCTTGGCACCTATATAGTCTTTGCTCTTTTCTTTGAACTCATATTAAAAAGAAGCAAAATTATGTGTTATATTTGCGGAATAAAATGAAACAAAGACATCCTTCTGTGACAAATAAGAA
>JAQQAK010000400.1 GCA_028527945.1 Spirochaetaceae bacterium | reverse complement strand
ATTATGGAAGCAACAACTATTAAACCTAATGCTATACCAAAAAATCTGCCTAAACTGTCTTTTATTGCTGAAAAATTACGCACAAAATAAATGGAATGATATATTTTCATTAGAGGAAGAGTTATCACAGAAACAACTATTAAAGTCATAATAACTTTTGTAGTAATCTTTTTCATTCGAGCCTACCTATTATTTAGTCACCATTTTTTATGCTTTCAGCTTATATTAATTTTATTATTCATACAATTAAATTTTACAAAGTATTTGCATGTCACTGCTTACATGCTGATAAAAAGAAAAATTATAAAAAAATAAATCTTTATGATATAAATAAATATTTTTTTAAACTTATAAAAAATTATTTATGTAAATAACTTTTAGAAACACTATTTTTAACCTTATTGCATACTTTTGACAATTTATTTAATATTATTATATGAGTAATACACTTTGTCATGAAATTTCCCCTTCTTTAAAAAATCCTTTGGTAACTGATGAGAAAATAGAATTCACAATACCAGGAGAGATAACACGTAATGATGGAGCTTATGAAGAAGCCATGCAGGCGGGTTTTGATCTTATTCAAAGGCCAAAACAGTCTGTAAGTAAAGCTCAGATTGAAAAACAGCATTTAAAGAACCGAATGACTGTTTGGGAAAGAATAAAAGTTTTAACATCAAGTGAACCCAATATTCATTTTAAAAACTGGGGCAAGAATCTTGATGGGGCATCGCTTGTTACTGGTATACTTGATATTAATGGTCGAGATGTTGCCGTATATGGCCATGATTTTACTGTAAGAGCTGGTTCTATTGACGCGACTAATGGCCAAAAACTTGCAAAACTATTTAAGATGGCAGGTGAAAAAAAAATACCTGTTATAGGCATGAATGATTCAGCTGGAGCCTTTATTCCGGCTGGAGTAGGTGGACTTGATGGATATGCTGAGTCTTTTACAGCTTTAAGAAAAATAAGTGGCATAGTTCCTACAATCATGTGTATGTTTGGTTTTAATGCTGGTGGTGGTTCTTATCTTCCTCGTCAAGGAAGTTTTGTAATACAACCTGAAGATACATTTTTTGGGTTAACCGGCCCAGGTGTTGTTAAATCTGTACTTGGAGAAGAAATTACACCAGATGATTTAGGCGGTCCAAAGGTTCATGGTAAATCAGGTGTAGCAGATCTTGTCGTAAAAGATGAAGCTGAAGCTTTAAGGACAGCTTTAAAACTTCTTAGTTATATACCTGATAATAATAGCGTTATGGCGCCGTTTAAAGAAACAAGCGATCCGCTTGAACGTAAAACATGGGAAATAGGAACCCTTCTTAAAAAAGCTTTTAACTCCCCCACAGGATTTAACACACCATTTGATGTATCTATTGTAATTCAGCAGATAGTTGATTATGGAGATTATTTTGAGATACAACCGCAGAGAGCTCGAGAAGTTGTTGTATGTTTTGGACGCCTTGGAGGTCATGTAACAGGTTTTGTAGCTAATAATTCAGCCGTTAATTCTGGGCAGATAGACAGTGATGCCGCGCTTAAAATTGCACGTTTTGTACGTTTTTGCAATATCTATAATATCCCTTTAATTTTTCTGGAAGATACGACAGGTTTTCGCCCTGGTAGCGAACAGGAATCAAGAGGAATTGTACAGTCCGGAAGATCAATGTTAGATTCTATCATTGATGTAAGAACACCACGTATTCTTCTAATTTTACGAAACGCTTATGGGGGCGCCTACGCTTCTTATAATAACTATGCAACAGGGGCAGATCTTGTTTTAGCTTTACCTACTACCCGCTTGGCGGTAATGGGACCAGCAGGTAAGAACTTTGTTTATAAAAAGGAATTAAATGAAATGTATAAGGCTGCTGCCTTAATGAATAAAGAAGATGCAGCAGAAATGATAAAACAGCAGGAACAAATATTAGCTAAACGTTACGAAAATGAGTTGATGAATCCCAGAGAAGGTTTATCTTTAGGCTCTATTTCATCAATCGTTATGCCTGCAGATTTACGTCGTGTACTTGGAGAAAATTTAAACTTTTTACTCCGTCATTATGAACCTGCCCCATGGCAGAGTGTACAAAGAGAATTTCATTAATATATTTGAGCCTCTTTTAAAACTCCTGTTGGATTTTTAAGAGCCTCATTTAAATGAATTTTTTAATAAGGACAATTCAGGATTGAATATGGGAAATATTGAAGATTTTTATAACAGAAATACATTAATTCATAAAGACAGACAATTATCTAAATCAGCCTCTGATTGGGTAAAATCATTTTCTTGCGAAAGTTTGTGTCCTCTTATAGTTTGTAGGGGGCCTGTTCGTAAAGAAGCTATGTTGGTTTTTAAAGAAATGAGAATTTTAAATTATGGAATTCTTCTTTCTGAAAAAGATTCTATAATTTATCCAAACGCGTTATCACCGGAATTAAGATTAATTTCAGATCATACAAGAGTTCATAGAGTACCAGATTATTCTGGTAATAATAAAATTGAACGAAACGAACGCATAAAACAAATAATAAATATAGCAAAAGATAACGGATATGATTCAATTTTTGCCGGTTATGGCTTTATGTCAGAAGACAGTAAATTCATTTCAGCGATAGAAGAAGCTGGCTTAATATTTATTGGACCATGCAGCGCAACACAACATTGTGCTGGAGAAAAAGATGCCGCAAAACGAACAGCTCTTAAAGTTGGAGTTTCTGTTACTCCGGGAGTTGATAATGTTGATTGTCTTACTCTTGTAAATAAATATAAAAGTACTAAATCTTTGCTTTCATTAATTGACAGCAACAAATTAAAAGTTGATAAAAGTATTTTACAGGATAAGGATTTAACTAAAGAACTTCTGGCTCACCATATCCTTCAGGCCTCATATAATAAGGGAATTGATCTTTTTTCAATAGAAGAATTATGTGAGCAAATTAAAGAAGAATGTATTAAATTATTCACCAAATCGCCTGGAAACAGGCTGCGACTTAAAGCCATAGGCAGTGGCGGCGGAAAAGGACAGAGAATCTTAGGTGAATCTTTACTTAATAAATCTAATCCTTCTAAAAATGATATAGAAAAAGCCGCTGAAGCAGCACCCTCTTTAGTTAGAGAAATCCTTAATGAAATACGTGCGACAGGTGTTGGTGATAATAAAAATATATTAATAGAACTAAATATAGAACATACAAGACATAATGAAATTCAGCTTATAGGAAATGGAGACTGGTGTGTTGCTCTTGGAGGACGGGATTGTTCTTTGCAGATGCATGAACAAAAGCTTCTTGAAAACTCAATAACAGTAGAAGGCTTTCAGAAAGAAATACAAAATGCTGAAAAGTCTGGCCGAATTAATGAAGCAAAATCAATTAAAGACGATCTTACTTTATTAACACGTATGGAAAAAGAATCTGAAAGATTTGGTCAGGCAGTAGGACTTGATTCAGTATCAACTTTTGAATGTATTGTTGATAAAAAAAGTCATTTTTTTATGGAAGTTAATACAAGAATCCAGGTTGAGCATAGAGTTACTGAATTAGTTTATAGGTTAAAGTTTACTAATCCAGAAGACACAGAAGATTTCTTTATAGTTGATTCACTTGTAGAAGCAATGGTTCTTCTTGCAATGCATAAGAAACGTATGCCAAAACCTCAAAGATTGAGGAGATTTGGTGCGGCATCAGAAGTAAGACTTAATGCTACAGACGACTCTTTATCACCTAATGCTGGTGGCGTTATAACTTTTTGGTCAGATCCTATAGAAGATGAGATTAGAGAAGATCAGGGCATATCAATAAAAAATCCAGATACAGGAAGTTTCATAAACTATAGACTTTCTGGAGCATATGATTCTAATATTGCATTATTATTGACACAGGGTAACAACAGACGAGAAACATATCAAAAACTTTCGAAAATACTTAGTGCAACAACTATTTCCGGAAATGATTTGGCTACAAATTTAAACTTTCAATATGGACTTGTAAACTGGTTTCTTGGTTGGAATGTCATGTCCAGACCTTCAACCAATTTTATAAAATCTTATCTTACTCTTGTAGGAAAGTTGAAAAAAGAATCTGAAAAAGTTGATCTTGACTATGCCTTTAATGCAATTAAGAAAAATATTTCCAAAAGCTATGAAGGCAATTCTGAAACACAAGATACAGCTTTAAAAGTTGTTGAAAGCAAGAGAAATTTAATTCTCAGGCCAATGAAAGTTCTTTTAAAAGAGCCACACCTCTTTTCCGGTTGGCTTAGCATAAACCGTAATAATTTTAAAATTGAAAATAATAAACTCATTTTTTTATGCCCTTCACTTTCTATTATTAGAGAATTGTATAAATATCTAAATATGAACTGGAAACCAGATGTCCCCGCATCTGAAGTTATCTGGTCTCATGATTATGAAATACTTCAAAACTCATTAGATTTTTATTCAGAGTTGCTCCGCCACTTCAAACTTAAAAAAGATGATTTTTCTAATCTTGAAGACTATCTGTCTAAAGAAGACCCACAAGGTGGTTATGATGCTGAAACATGGAAAGCTATTA
>JAQQAK010000399.1 GCA_028527945.1 Spirochaetaceae bacterium | reverse complement strand
CAGGGCTTTGAAGAAGGTACCGGATTTGAAACATTTATAACCTGGTATAAGTGGGATTATAAAGAGTATTCAGAGTATAAGACTACAAATATTGTACGGAATCTTAAGGCTTTTTATCTTATCTGTTCAGAATATTTGAGGGCAGGTGAAATATCGGAATTTTTATCTTATGCTATTGACTCAGATGCTTTATCAAGGTTAAAAAAACAGGGACTGACAAATAATGATATAATGAATCTTGTTTTCAAACCGGTTGACGGGGTACGTGTTCCAGATAATTTTTTTGATACTGGTTCTTTTTCTAATGTTGTTTTTCCGGATATTATGGAAACACCATTTTCTTATGAGAATAGAAATGATTTACGACATCCTGTTTTTGTTAGGTTTAATCGTCCGGGAGAGAAAAGTATAATATTTCTTGCGGAACTTGTGATGAAGAAAAATCCATTTCAGAATAAACAGTTCTGTTTTGACTTAGGAGAATCCATTGAGTAAATACATTGTTGACGGAAGTTTTCCAATAAATGGAACTGTAACAGCCAGTGGTAATAAGAATGCCGCGCTGCCGTGTATAGCCGCATGCCTTCTTACAGATGAAGAAGTTGTGTTAAGAAATATTCCTGATATTGAAGATGTACGGGTTATGTTTGAGGTTTTAAAAGAGCTTGGCGCAGATGTTAAAGCGGATGGCTGTGGTGTATATAAGGTTAAGACACAAGATATAAAATCTGGTGAAATCCCTTCTTCTCACGCTAAGGCTATAAGAGCTTCAATTTTATTTGCTGGGCCTCTTCTTGCAAGAACCGGAAAGGTAATTCTTCCGCCACCTGGTGGTGATGTAATAGGACGCCGCAGATTGGATACTCATTTTATGGCGTTTACAGAGCTTGGCGCCAGAGTAGAGTTAGATGGTATATACAAATTAACAACAAATAAGTTATGCGGAGCAGATCTTTTTCTGGATGAAGCTTCTGTAACAGCTACTGAAAACGCTCTTATGGCATCAGTTCTTGCTTCTGGTGATACTGTAATAAGAAATGCTGCTTCAGAGCCTCATGTTCAGGATTTATGCAACATGCTTAACGCAATGGGTGCTGATATAAAAGGTATTGGTTCTAATATTCTTTATATAAAAGGCGCTAAAAAGATACACGGTGCTGATTTTGAGGTTGGATCTGACTTTATGGAGGTCGGCTCTTACATTGGCCTTGCTGCTGTTACACATGGAGAGCTTACAATAAAAAAAGCCGCGCCGGAACATCTTAGAATGGCAAAGCTTGCTTTTGGTAAATTAGGAATACATTGGGAAACCAGTGGCGAAGATATTCATATTCCTTCAGGCTTGGATTTAAAGGTTTTTTCTGATCTTGGAGGTATGATTCCCAAGATTGATGATGCCCCATGGCCCGGATTTCCAGCAGATCTTACTTCAATAATGCTTGTTGTAGCAACACAGGTTGAAGGAACAATTCTGATACATGAAAAAATGTTTGAATCCCGAATGTTTTTTGTTGATAAATTGATTGGTATGGGAGCCAGAATAATTCTATGTGATCCACATAGAGCAGTTGTTAGCGGTCCTTCAAGATTGAGAGCCTCTTATCTTATTTCTCCTGATGTAAGAGCAGGAATGGCTATGGTAATTGCAGCTCTTTGCGCTGAAGGTCAAAGTGTTATTGCAAATGTATATCAAATAGAACGAGGGTATGAGGATTTATGCGGCCGGCTACAGTCTCTTGGTGCAAGAATTCAAAGGGTTGAGGATTAATCCTTTATATCATCATAAGCTTCAGCAATTAATTTAAAGGCTTCTTCTGAAAGCTTTTTTTGTTTTTCACTTAGTCCTTTATTATTGTCAGGATGAAAGTTTGAGGCAAGATTGTGGTATACCTTTTTTATATGGCGTTCCGGGGTTTCTGGAGAAACTCCGAGAATTCGATAATTTCTTAAATGCTGTTGTTCTGTCTTTTTTATAATATCTTCTTGTTTTGGATTTTCTGTTTTCTTGTTTTTTAATCTTTTTATTAATTGATCTATTAACGCACCGCCAATTATTCCTGTTAAAACTCCAAACCAGCCTGTAAGAACAAATCCACCGATTCCTAAAATAATTGAAAAAGTATATCTTCTTAAGATTTTTAAAAAGGCTGTTTTAGTACCTTTCATTATCCCTTCTTGGATTCATTCCGGCAATTAGGAAGAACGCAATAATCAGGATTAAAATCTGAGAAAATGTAAGAAGTAATATTGCAAATGTTTTTCCTATAGATAGAAATATCCATGAGCATAATAGTTTTGAAGCATAAAGGTAGAGTCTTGTCATAATGGTTATAATGAAAAAGATTATTGGTGAAAAAATAAAACCTGTGATTGGCAGTTTCCGGCTTGTTTTACGGTATTTCCAGGCTATCGCAATCATAAAAAGAGATAAAATCATGAAAGAGCAAGGTGATAAAATCCTATCCATTAATTCTATATATAATGGTTGTTCTGGCCAACCATAGTTTTGTAGAATCGGTTCAAATTCAATCAGTTCTATTATAGACATTGTTTTATATATATTCTCGTTTGTACTAAGGCCATGTAGGAGCGCCGGATCAATATTTAAATTAACTGTATTATTAAAATCAGGCATCTTTTTTATTGTTTGATATTCTGGAAAGATTTGAATCTTACTGTTTTCTCTATCTATTCCATTTAGAATAATAGTCCTATCCACAAGTTTTCCATATGGTGCTGTCATATGGCAGGTTATTCCGGAGTTTTTATCAAGGCTTATAGTTTCAATATCTTTAAAGAATGTACCATTGGATCCTTCTACCATTTTTCCAATGAAACAAAGCTGTATTCCTTCTTCATCCTTCTGATTCAAAAAACAAATATTTGAAGTTCCTGGAAAACTGATGGCTTTTTCTGCGTCATCGATAAAAAAAGTAAGTTTTAAAATCTTTTTTGTGCTTTCTACAAGGTATTTATTAATGTCTTTATCATTAGGATATTCTGTTTTCAATTCGTTGAAAAGATAATACGCAGCTATAGGTTTGTTTGATAAAAGCAAATCTGTTCCACGTTTTTTTTGGTTAAAAAGTTTATATTCATCTTTTTCAAATTTTGTAGGTCCTGTTTGTGTAAGTTCTGTCCAGGCTTTTGTACTAATATTACGGGCCTCTTCTTTTCGTTCTGATAATTGAGCAGCCAACTGTGAATAATAATAAGCAGAATAATAATTCTCATTTTCCAGATAACTTCTGGCAAGAGTAACTGCTTCGTCGTATGTTAAATCTTCAGCTTTAAGATTTTCTGAGTTCTGGGGAGCCTGCGGTGTATCAGTTTTTAAATAAACACTGTCTATTCGCTTTTGTAAGTTATTCTCAAATTCAAGACCTTTCTCGTCTTCAGGCTTAAGCGCAAGGTATTTTTTTACAAGAGTTAGCGCTTCTTTTAGTTGTCCTCTATCAGAAGCCTCTTCTGCCTGTTTCATGTAGGTTCTTGCAGTCTGAGTTATGTATTCATAGGTTTTTATCTTTGTATGTGATTTAGGTTTTATAATCTCGTTTCCAGCAAAGAAAAGCGCACAGAGAAGAAGCAATATTAAAATAATAACAGTTACGGTTTTATTTAAATCACTTGTCCTCAAGTCTAATGCAGTTGCTGCTCTATCTGGAAGAAAAATTGAAAAAGTGAAAATTATTGCAATACATTGGGCTGGAATCAAATAATCAAAAAACAGTATAAGTGTATTATTAAAGACCCATCCAGATTTAAAATATGAATCAATAA
>JAQQAK010000398.1 GCA_028527945.1 Spirochaetaceae bacterium | reverse complement strand
CTCTAAAAATACGGGGAAGTTTTAAAGGTGAAATTGATTCAGACGGTGTATTATTTGTCGATAAGGAAGCAGAAGTTTTAGGTGATGTTAAGGCTAAAGAAGTTATAGTAAGTGGAAAACTAACCGGCGATATAAATGCTTCTGAAAGAATAGAACTCCTTTCAGGAGGAGAAGTTAAAGGCGATTTAAATGCGTCAAGAGTAAGAATTGCGGAGAGTGTTGATTTTGTAGGAGCTTGCAAGATGATAAAAGATCCTGAAACTATTGATATTTTTTCTGCGAGTGCCGAAAAGTTAAAAGAAATAGCTCTTTCTGTCTAATTATTAATCTTGACAATATATTTGTGAGTTAATATAGTGTAGGCATCCAAGAAATTTTAATGTATTTCTAATGTCCGCATTTTTAAGTACTAATAAAAGCTACTAATAAAAGAATCAACTGGAGATATTATGGCAATAATTCGAAAGAAGCAGGCTGATGATAGTTCTGCAAATTCGGAAGCCTGTGGAGTTTTAACCGAAACTCAGCAGGAACTGAATCTTGATGAAGAACGATCAGAGGAAGTCGTTTCTACAAATGTTAATGTAAAAGAAGAATCCGAAAGTACCGGAGATAGCATAAAAATTGAAACTGATGAAGTCGAAGATAAAGAAAAAAGTACTGAAGAAGCTTCAAAAAGTGATGAAAATACAGAATCAGAGCCTGTTGCAGACTCTGAGCCAAAGAAAAGAAAACCAAGAAAGAAAAAAGTTCGTGTAGAGATAGTAAAGACTGATGATTCAGAAAGTACTTCTCCTGCCAATTCAACTCCAGTAAAAGATAATTCAACGGTTAATGTTAACAGTGATTTTCGTGAAACAAGAAATCATCAGAAAAGTTTTAATCGAAGAAGCTATACAAAATATAAGAAACCTGATGAAGATGTTCAGGCTAATGGTGATAAAATAAGCATAAATGACTTAACTCTTATGAATATGAGAGAGTTAAGAGATACTGCTGCTGGTTTTAATATTTCAAATGAAGATCTGATGTCCATGAAAAAACAGGAAGTTATTTTTTCAATACTCAAAGCTCATACAACAGCTGGCGGTCAGATCCATGCTTATGGATCGCTTGAAATATTGCCTGATGGCTATGGCTTTTTGAGATCACCGCAGAACTCATATTTGCCTGGTTCTGATGATATCTATATTTCACCTTCTCAGATAAGACTTTTTAATCTAAGAACAGGAGATACTGTTGGCGGCCAAATACGTCCGCCTAAAGAAGGAGAACGATTTTTTGCAATGCTTCGCGTAGAGACCGTTAACTTTAACGATCCACAAGAAGCTCAGATAAGGATCCCTTTTGACAATCTTACTCCTTTATATCCTGATTCAAAGCTTGATATGGAAATTAAAACAGAAGACATTTCTACAAGAATGATTAATCTGTTTTGTCCAATCGGAAAAGGGCAGCGTGGACTTATAGTTTCACCGCCAAGAACAGGAAAAACAATACTTCTTCAACAAGTTGCAAATGCTATTACTACAAATCATCCGGAAGTTTTCTTAATGGTTCTATTAATTGATGAACGTCCGGAAGAAGTTACAGATATGAGACGTAATGTAAAAGGTGAAGTTATTGCTTCTACTTTTGATGAGCAGGCGACCCGCCACGTTCAGGTTGCTGAAATGGTTCTTGAAAAGGCTAAACGACTTGTTGAACATAAAAAAGATGTAGTAATTCTTCTTGATTCAATAACAAGACTTGCAAGAGCTTATAATCAGACTGTTCCTACTTCCGGAAAGATTCTTTCAGGTGGTGTTGATTCAAATGCTCTTCACAAACCAAAGAGATTTTTTGGCGCAGCCAGAAATGTTGAACAGGGTGGTAGTCTTACAATAGTTGCAACAGCACTTATTGATACAGGAAGCCGAATGGATGAAGTTATTTTTGAAGAGTTCAAGGGAACCGGTAATATGGAAATCCATCTTGATCGAAAAATGGCTGACAGAAGACTTTATCCTGCTATAAATATAAAACGATCAGGAACAAGAAAAGAAGATCTCCTTCTTACTGAAGCGGAACTAGGTAAAATGTGGGTTCTTAGAAAGGTTATAAATCCTATGGATGATATGGAGATAACCGAGTTGATGATTGACAAAATGCGCAAAACAAAGAATAATGAGGCGTTTCTACGGTCTATGAATACCGGCGGAGCGAGCGGCGAATAAGATGAGGCTTAAAATAGCCATAATTGGAGGACGGATATGAAAAGCGGAATACATCCCAACTATGAAATGACTAAGATTAAGTGTGCTTGTGGAAATGTAATTGAAACCAGAGCTACTGTTAAAGATATGGAAGTTGAAATTTGTTCAAAATGCCATCCTTTTTTCACAGGAAAGCAGAAGCTAGTTGATACTGCTGGACGTGTTGAAAGATTTAACAAGAAGTACGGTATTAAATCAGAAAATTAAAATAATCTGATTTTTTTGAAAAGGGATCTCTAATGAAAGGGATCTCTTTTTTTTATTTGCAAATAATTAGTATTTCTTATATTATACTTAGTAATGGACGGTTTAATTGCCAGCCACAAAAAAGAATATAACTCAAGCCCTCAGGTTATTGCGTCTGCACCTGGAATATTGAATCTGATGGGTGAGCATACTGATTATAATGAAGGTTGTGTAATACAGACAACTATTAACAGGCATACATTGGTTGCTGTTTCAGAGAGAAAGGATAATTCTTTAAGATTCTTTTGGGCTGATAAAAATGAAAAAAAGCGTACAACGGTACCTAATCTTAAATATAAAAGAGAAGACCGCTGGGCTAATTATTTAAAAGGTGTTCTTTTCGAGATAGCTAATCTTGGACATGTGTTGAAGGGGTTAGATGTTACTATAACAAGTGATATTATTCCTGGCATCGGTCTTGGCGCGTCTGCGGCGCTGGAAGTTGCTTTTACCGCGGCAGTTAACAAGCTTTTTGGTTTTGATTTTGATGAAGGTCAGATTATTCAGGCTGCAACTTATTCAGAATCTGTTTTCATGAACCGGAATACAGAGATAACCGATCAGTTTATATCTACTCTTGGAAAGAAAGATCAGGCTGTTTTTTTAGATCTACGAAGTCTTGATTTTAAATATCTTCCGGTAAATTTTGAAAATGTCAGTATCGTGATAGTAAATTCAAATGTTCCGGGAACAGACGCTGTACGTGATGATGAACTTGCGGAGAGAAAAGAGCAATGTGCTGAATGTGTAGATTTTCTGAGCCGCAAAAAAAGCGGAAAGAGTCTTAGAGATTACACTATTGAAGATATTTCAGGAGGGCTTGGGCTTTTACCTGATCAAATAAGAAGAATTTGTACACATGTTATCGGCGAGACTCAGAGGTCTATAGACGCGGCATCCGCGTTAAAAAATAAAGACCTTGAAATGTTTGGCCGCTTGATGAATCGATCTCATGAAAGTTTAAGAGATAATTATGAAGTATCATGTCCTGAATTGGATTGGCTTGTAAAAAGATCTCAGGAACTTGAAGGAGTACTTGGCGCCAGAATGACTGGTGGTGGATTCGGAGGGTGTACAGTAACTTTTATTGAAAACCGAGCGCTTGAAAATTATAAAGAAAGATTACAAGAATATGAACATATCTTTGGATTTGTTCCTGAGATTTTTGTATGCAAAGCATCGGATGGAGTTGAGATACTTTATCCAGAAAAGTAAGGATACCTAAAAAATGCATATTTTACTTACTAATGATGACGGCATTGACAGCCCTGGACTGGCTGCTTTACGCAGAGCCTTGGTTTGTCATGATGTTTGGGTTGTCGCTCCGGCTACTCAGCAGAGCGGAAAGTCACATTCTATAACTTTTTGTGAACCTGTAAAGTTTAATAAATTAGAACCGCAAGTTTATTCATGTGAAGGAAGTCCTGCGGACTGTGTTTTATATTCATATTTGGGCGCAATTCCGGTAAAACCTGATATTGTTTTGTCCGGTATTAATCTTGGCCCAAATCTTGGAACAGACTTAATTTATTCTGGTACAGCAGCAGCCGCAAGGCAGGCTGCTCTGATGGGGTGTCCTGGCGTAGCACTTTCGCTTAATTCATTCACAGACCCTTATTACTTTGATAACGCGGCGGATTTTGTTTCAAGAAATGTAGAACTTCTCTTATCACTATGGAATGCTGATCATTTCATAAATATAAATTTCCCCAATCAACAAGAAGCTTTAAAAGAAGTAAGAATAACTGAACCATCTGTAAGACTCTATAATGATAGAGTCGTCAAATTTGATGCCCCAAGAGGAGGCTCATATTTCTTTTTAGAGGGTAACAGTGAAGAATTTACAGGTAAAAATACAGATTCCCAAGCGGTAGCAGAGGGATGCGTTTCTGTATCACCTATATTTCTACATCCGCAAAATCAACAGGAATCTGAGATGTACCGGGAGGCTGATTTCAGGACTGCTGATGGCAGATAATTTTTTTGAAGGAAAAAGATTATATAAATTAGGCCGGTACAGGCAGGCTCTTTTTGAGTTTTTAAAGGTTAGTGAAGAACCATTAGAAGATACAAATTTGTCTTATTATGTTGGGCTTTGTTATTCTAAAATATCAGATTGGGATAATGCTCTTCTCTATTTAGAGTCTATAGTAAACAGCGATGATAACATTTTGAGAATCTATCAGGGAAGGATGATTCTCAGTTATATCTATACAATTACAGGACGCAGCAAGCTTGCTGAATTTGAACTTAATAAACTTATAAACGATGGTTTTGAGTCTCCGCAAGTTTATTCAAATTATAGTTATATATATTTTGAGAATGGTAATACTGATAAGAGTGTAGAATACTTGCGAAAAGCCTTGGAGATAGATCCTAATAATGCGAATGCTATGAATTCACTTGGCTACATTCTTGCTGAAAAAGAAATCGATTTAGAAATGGCCCTAGAGTATTGTAAAAAGGCTTTAAAGCACAATCCTGACAGTGCTGCTTATCTTGATTCGCTTGGCTGGGCTTATTATAGGGTAGGTAAGAATGATGAGTCCAGGCATTATCTTAAAAGAGCTTTTGATGCATCTCCGGATAACAAGTTAATAGCTCTACATTTACGAACAGTTATTGATAAAATTGATGAAATAAGGAAAGGTTCACTCTAAATTTGCTTATAATGTTTATAGCAGTTTTCAAACTGCTGTTTTAAAATTACTTTAGTAGATAAAATTGTTGAACCATTGTATACTGCAAGTCGTGAAAAGAGGGGAAGTGTCATTACAATTTAAAATATTATTTTTATTTCTGCTTATTCTTTTACCGGTAGTGAATATATTTTCGCAAGACTCAATTGACCTTGATTTACTAAGTTCTCAGGAAGAGTTTAAATGGGGAGTAAAGGCGTATCATCGTGGTCTTTTTAATGAATCTGCCAGGAATTTTGAAAAAGCTCTCTCATATAAGCCTGAGAATGTTGACACCAAAAAGTGGTTGGGGCTTGCATGGTATAGATCTGGGTTTACAGATTTTGCAATCAATGAATGGGAGTCTATTCAAAAAGCAGGAAAAGCTGATTCTCTTCTGTTGAACCGCTTGGAAATACTTAAACAACAAACAGGTATTTCTGAACCAAATAAAGAAAATGAGCGTTATTTGCCTGCGATGGAACTGGAAGGAAAACAGGAGGAATATACACTGTTTTTACGTCCGGCTTCTGTTATTCCTGACAGAAATGGCGGTTTTTTTATAAGCTCTTATGGTACAAACGAGGTTTTGCGATTTAATTCCAATGGAGCTGTGACTAACCGGCTGAATGGCGGAATAGAGGGGTATAATCACCCTTTTGATTTAGAAATTGCGCCTAACGGCTTTTTATATGTTTGTGAATTTAATGGCGATCGTATCTGCCGGAGTAACCTTGAGGGCCGGGATATTATTAAATTCGGTGAATCAGGCAGAGGTGATGGTCAATTTTTGGGACCTCAGTACATTGCCGTTGATGAAAAAAACTTTTTATATATAACAGATTCAGGAAATCGGCGTGTTGTAAAACTGGATGAAAACGGCAAGTTTATTTTGTCTTTCGGGCAGAAAAAAGGCTCTTTTGATGGCTTTCAAATGCCTACAGGGATAGAATCTCTTAATGGTAATATTTATGTTGCTGATGGAAAAAAAGGTGATATCTCAATTTTTGATTATAGCGGGAACTTTATTTCACGTATAACTTCCAAGAATCTTAATTATCCTGAAGGATTATCTGTCGTTAATGACTCTAATATTCTCATCGCAGATTCTGGCAGGGTTCTTAGTTATGATATTGATGAAGGAACTATTCGTCTTGTTTCAGATATGGACGGCCGCGGCAGACGAATAACAAAAGCTGCAGTAGATCTAAATGGTAACCTGTTAACTGCTGATTTTGATTTAAACCGGATAGCTGTTTCTACTGAATTATCAAATATGTATTCAGGACTTTTTGTTCAGATTGATAAAATTAATTCAAATTCCTATCCGCAAATTACTGCTGATTTACGAATTACTGACCGAGAAGGTAAACCGTTTGTAGGACTTGCGCCAAACAATTTTGTTGTCACAGAAAAAGGATACCCCGTTCAGGATACAAGCCTTGTATATGTAGGTAATACTGACAAGCATCTTAATGCAGTTGTTCTACTCGATGGTGCTGCTGAAATGAGAGACTTCAAAACCGATATGGTAAAGGCTGTAAAGTCATTAATGGATTCATCTTCTGGTAAGGCGACTTTAAAACTTGTCTCTGCTGGTGCTAATCCTGTCACAGAAGCAGAGTTAAATGAAGGCAGCCGGCAGTTTATGGCTGCTGCAAATAGAGATTTTTTCTCGCCTGACGCTAAATTTGATATAGGATTACGACATGCTGCATCAGAACTTCTTTCACTTCGTGGGCGTAGGTGTGTAATATTTATAACAAATGGCGAAGAAGCTCATCTTTCATATAATGATTATCATCCTGTAGAACTAGCTTCTTTTCTTAAAAATAATGGTATCAGCTTTTATTGTGTAACACTTACAGAAGGAAATAGCCTGTCTGAAGAATTACGTTATATTTGTGAAGAAACAAATGGTGATGAAATCTATCTATATCAACCGGAAGGTCTTGGTCATCTTTTTGATAGAATATCTGTAAAGGCTGATGGAAGCTATACTCTTGTATATACCTCTATAGATCGTAATTATACTCAGGATGATTTTATTCCTATAGAAATAGAAGCTTTTTTATATAACAGGAGCGGCAGAGAGTCTTCAGGATATTTTAAACCTGGAAATTTTAGATAGAATGATAAAAAAAGTAAAAATTTGGTGGGAGTCTATTTGTCTTGGCTGCGGCCAATGTTGTTGTGAGAAAATACCTGTAAAATTATTAAGGAAGAGTAAGCGAAGAAGAGCCGGAAACTTGGCAGTAAACCGGAGATATGTTATAGATTTTTCTAGCCCATGCTGTTATCTGGATATAGAAAGAGGTGATTGCCTTATTTATGAGCAGCGTTTTAAGGTTTGTAAAAGTTGTGTGCCTATGACAATATTTCATGCTTTCTTTGCGGACTATCTTCCTCCTGATTGCGGTTACGTAAAGAAATTTAGATTTTGGAGAAAGAAATGAAAAGAATATTTATTCAAATACTATTTATATCAATAATAGCGCTACCTTTGTGTGCTGAAGAGCTTCCTTCGCATAAAGATCTTTTGTCTGATATCGATGAAAATGTTGTATCTGTTTTGGATGAAAATGGACATGTTGTAAGATATGATGAAGAGGGTATTGGCCCTAAATATTTGCCTAATACAGCTTTGGCTCAGGGCATAACAGGATTTCATAGCTATTTTTCACCAGAGGTAATGGTTGAAGCATTATATATTCTGGATTATCCGGAAAACTGTGATAAAGAAGCTATTATTGATGAGATTTATGAGATTTGCCATAAGGTTAGTACTATTACAGGGGTTAAATATTTTTCAAGAAGAAAGAAGGGCTACGCGGTTCTATTTGATGATGTTTATGCCATTGATGATGTAAAGAATCATAAAAAAATTGCGGATCCTTTTGTAGCTGAAGATGAAACTGAAACTTCCATCTTTTTGCATATGGATGAAAACGCTCTTGGCAGTGATTATTATAGAATGGATTTACAGAAGCTTGATAAATCTCTTTCAATAGAATTAACAAATGAAACTGCTTTGAGATTTATTTTTCCTGTGGTCGAAAAAAATAATATGATTATAAAATTAGCTTTATTTCCATGCCGTGACTGTATTCTAATTTATGGATACTGCGGAGTTATTCTTGAAAATGATGATTTGGTAAAGCGTTTAATGGATCCATATTATTCGTTTTACAGAAGAATGACAGCTATGGAAACCTGGCTTTACAATAATTTGAATGATTCAGACAGTCTTCCGCCTCTTTCAGATCCTCTTCCTTAATGTTGTTGAACTTTATTGATGACCTCTGCTTAAGTTGTAAATATATTTAGGAAAACTATGCACAAATGTTCATAAACACTTGACTATTCTTGTCAAAATTTTCTATGATCTACCAAGAGTATATGAATAATTAACTACTAATTATATATATAAACAAACAGGAGTAAGTCATGTTAGAAATGAAAAAGGGAGTTGATATCCTTTCTGATGTTGGTGGCGTTGCTGACATTGCTGCAGCAAAGGCTCTTTTCGAGTCAAAGCTTGATGCATCAAACCTTGCCAAAATTAACACAATAAAGAACGAAGAAGCTCTTTTAAAAATTGCTAACGCAATTGCAATGTGTGAACCTGACAATGTTTTTATTATCAGTGATTCCAGAGAAGACGCTGCTTATGTAAAAGAGCAGAGCATAAAGACTGGCGAAGAAAAGAACCTCGCAATAAAGGATCATACAGTACACTATGACCTTCCTGAAGACCAGGGACGTCTTGTAGCTCAGACTTTTTATATCGTAAATGAAGATGAAAGCATCAGTTCTATAGCTAAGAAAGAACTTAGAGCAGATGCTCATAAATATGTAAAAGAATACATGACAGGTATAATGCACGGGCTAACAATGTACGTTGCGTTTCTTAACAGAGGACCTGTTGGCGCTGAAGCTTCTATTCCAGCTCTTATGATTACTTCATCTACATATGTTCAGACTTCAGGAGATCTTCTATATAGAAATGTATTCAAGAACTTTGACGCAGAAGCTGAAAGATGTGGAACTTTCTTTACAAATGTTCACAGCCAGGGAACTGGTCGTTCAGAAGATGTGCCAAAAGCAAAGATATATATGGACAGAAGCTGGCAGACATGTTTTTCAACATATTGTACATATGCTGGTAATACACTTCTTCTTAAGAAGGGTAACCATAGATTTGCTGTAGACCGAGCTGTTTACCATAAAGTTGAAAAAGAATTATCTGAACATATGTTCCTTACCGGTCTAACTGGACCTGGCGGAAGAAAAACATATTTTGCAGGAGCTGCTCCTTCAGGATGTGGTAAAACAACTACTGCTATGGTTGGAACAGACTTCATTGGTGATGACCTTTGTCAGATGTGGATTGATGAGTCTAACGGAACTGTTAGAGGAATTAACCCTGAATGCGGTATTTTCGGAATCGTAGCTGATGTTAATGAAGAGGGTGATCCCTACTTGATGAAGAGACTCAGACATGAAGGAACAACAGTAATTTTCTCTAACGTATGTATAGAAGAAGGTGGCAAACCAAGATGGACAGGTGATGGTGAACCTGAACCAGCTAAGGGTGTTAACTTTCAGGGCGAATGGTTTCCTGGAAAGAAAGACGCTAACGGAAAAGATGTTCCTATTTCACATGCAAACTCAAGATGTACACTTCTTTGTGAATCTATTGATAACTATAATAAAGAAGCTGCTGAAGACTCAAACGGTGTTCAGGTTAAGGTTGTTACATACTCAGGCCGTGATGCTGATACTATGCCTCCTGTATGGGTTGCAAAGTCAATGGATGAAGGTGTTGCAATAGGAGCTTCTATTGTTTCTAAAGCAACAGCTACAGAGGTTGGAGCAACTGGTGTTAGAAGACAGCCTTGGGCAAACGCTCCATTTATTCCAGGCGCACTCGGAGATTACATGGACGCACAGTTCAAGTTTTTCAACTCTGACAAGGTAAAAGATAAGCCTATCATGGCTGGTCTTAACTACTTCCTCACAGAAGGTGCTCGTGGTGGAGAAGGTTCAAAGCTTCTTGGTGAAAAGAAAGATGTTAAGGTATGGCTTGGTTGGTTAGAACTCCGCTCACATGGTGATGTTGAAGCTATCGAAACTCCAATTGGGTTTATTCCTTTTTATGAAGATCTTAAGAAACTTTTTGATGGAATTAACAAAGAGTATCCTAAAGCACTTTATGAAAAGCAGTTTGCTTTCTATGTTGATAACATTGTCGCAAGACTTGATCTTCAGGATGAAGCTTTCAAGAATGATGAGAATGTTCCTGCAAAGATTTTTGATATCTACGCAAATCAGAAAGCTGGCCTTCTTGCTCTTAAAGAAAAATACGGTTCCATTGTAAGCGTTGAGCAGCTTATAGAGGCTGCT
>JAQQAK010000397.1 GCA_028527945.1 Spirochaetaceae bacterium | reverse complement strand
AACATTTTTATTATTGCCCTCACTGTTGGATAAAAAATGGTGGCAAAAAGACATAACAAATATATAATTATTTTACTAAAATTTTATATCAGGATGAACGATTGGGTTTTTCCTATTAGTTCAAGCGACTGGTGGGGCAAGTGTTATATTATCAAAAGTTGATGTTCATGTGGATTATGAAACCTCACATCATGTACAATTGTATAGCTTTAAAGGAAAATAATTATGGTAAATTTAATAACATTTTTAATACTTATATTAGCAATAATTATTTATTATAAAATAAAAATTGCAATAGCTAAAAGGATCATGTTGAAATGGTTTGAAGATAAAGGTTGTAAAATAATAAAAATGACTTATCATTTTCCTTACGAAGTTCGTGAGGTTAAATATTCGCCATATCAGCAAGTGCTGCATGTGGTAGAATTTCTTGATAAATATGGAAATACTCATCGAGAATTATTTATTGTTGGAAATTGGTTTTGGGGATTACTTAAAGAGGAAGTTTGGTGTTCATGGGATGAATCTTTTTAAAGTCTAAAGTTACTTTATAAAAATAAGCTTAAAGAGCTTGTTATAACAACCTTAGAAGCAGTTTTAATACGAAGGCAGGAAAATCTTAAGGTAGCAGGTATGATGAAGCGTAGCATAAACATTATAGCAAAAATAATTTTAATATTTTTTATTGTATTTAATATTTTTATTTTTATAGGAAGATTAGATTCTGGATAGAGTCTATTTTCTAATATATTTGTTACTATTGGCTCTATATTAGGGTACATAGGCATTTATCTCTATACTTATGGTGCTAATATAAAGGCCCTAATCTCGTTGGGGCTTTGTATATCAATACTCACTATTACTTTAATTTTTATTAATAAAGATATGGTTTATTTAAATTTTTATTGTGTTTTAATTGTTGTTTTTATTTATTTTTTAGTTATGACAATTCTGAAAAAGAAAACTACTATGCCTGAATAGGACATTAAAGGAGCCTCTACGAAGTAGTAAAGCCATGGGGCTAAACTAACTCTTTCGGTAATGGGGTAATCTCTTTGAGGCCGGAAATGTAACCTAATATGCAGATCAAAAAGATGCCAGTGGTGACGAGCATGTAATGTATACCGGAAAAGAACTTGATGAAGAAACTGGCCTGTATTACTACAATGCAAGATGGTACATTGCCGAACTGTACGAGAGTACAGTTCATACAATCCTTCCTAACCATGCCAAGCTCAAAGAGTTTGATGACCCGAATATCGGCAGATTCACCACCGAAGACCCAATACGCGACGGCCTAAACTGGTATGCTTATGCTAATAATAATCCGCTGAAGTTTGTTGATCCGACGGGGCTATCTGGAGAACAGGAGGATTCATTTCCTGAAGATGATTTAGCTACAGAACGAAAGGGTAAACAAGAACTACTAATACCGGAAGCAATAAAAAATATTTCCGAGACGGAATTTGGTCAAACTGCAAGAGGGCAAGAGGGCAAGAGGTTGTTGAAAATTTAGAAAAGGCTTTGGATGAAGGACGAATCGTTGTTAATGATGCGGGTAAGGCGAAGGTACTTATTCTGATGGAACAGATACAATTATAGTTGATGATGATTTAGATCCCGAATATTATGAAGGAGCTTTAACTCATGAAGGAACTCATTTAACTCGAGATAAAGAAGGTAGTGATGAAGGATTTCCGGACGAACGTGAGGCATATGATAACCAATATGCGGTTGAATCGGAAACAGATCCTGAAAACGCTTATAATCCATCAGATCAAGAGATTGTGGATACATATGATTTTGATAGCACCGAAGGTTCACCTGATGATGATCCAGAATAATTAGAATTCTAATAAAGAAGAAGCAAGATGGTTAAAAGATTTTTATATGTTATGTTATTCATTACTCTTGTAAGTTTTAATTTGTTTTCTCAATCTGTAGATATAGGAACTTTTGATACGACTATATCTACAGGGGGAAAAGTTGATATTTATTATGAAATAGTTAATAAGTCTAATGATACACTTTATTTCATTGATCCAACGGTAGGTAACTTGACAAATGGTATAGAATATACTGAAAAATCAGGGAAAAAATTAAAATGGATTTCTAATTTACAGCCTTTATTAATTTTTATTAGAAATTTTTCTGATTTTATTTTGTTAAAACCTAATGAAAAAGTAATATTTAAACAAACTATAATCTTAGAAGATGGGCCTAAAAAAATTAATGGGAAAACATATACTGGTATGTTTTTTAAATTGATTAATTCTAATTCGGATACTGATTCTGATTCTGATGACCCTGAGTACATTTGGGTAAGAGATTTAAATGAAGTATATATCAGATTCAAATATATTTTATCAGAAGTTGATAAAGAAAGTATTAGAAGATTAGATTTAAAAAATATTTTTACTAAAACAATTGAATCAGAGCCAATAAAATTAGTCTTGTTTACTGAATAGCTTAATTATTAGAATATATTGTTTTATTCCGGCAAGAAGGCTGCACCCCTTTGTTAAAAATCTCCCAAAGAACCAACCCCAAAAGAGAGCCAATCCCCCACAAAAGAGTCCGCTACGCAAGGGCAGTCCCGAGTAACGCTGTCTTGAGCCAGCGTTTAGGCTAAGGTTATCCTCCCTGATGAGCCCCCCAGGTTAAATCCGTGTACCTGATGATTGCAGGCAATCATTTGCAGGGAAAGGGGGGAAAACCGTAGCGGACCCTTGCAAGATGAAGAGAGCTATTATAGAGTCGAACTCTTATATTTTTAGGTGTCGTTTAAGATCAAGAGCGCCATGATAAACGCCAAGTATATCAATCTTTGAATCGGATTTTACATGATAAACAATACGATAATGTCCATAGAGAAGCATTCGAATATTATAATCCGGCCAATCTAGTAATTTTTGCCCAATAGATGGAAAATCCTGAATAGCCTTTGTCGTATCAATAATGCCTAATATTACTTTTTTTGCATTAGCCGGGTTATCTTCAGAAATATAATCATAAATCTCCCCAAGCCATTTTTTTGATTCATCTGTCCAGAATATTTCTACCAATTTTCAACTTCTTTTATTAATTTTTCTGTAGAGATAACCTTGTTATTTAGTGAATCACTCAAACCTCTATTCACCATTGAATTAAATCTAAGTTCATGAAGGATCTCGTCAAAACTGGAGTCTTCAGGCTGGTTTGTTATGATATTTATCATCATTTCTTTGATCTCACTCATAATTAATACCTCTCCTTAAATTATATTACCTATTCCCTATTTACCAAATTAAAAAAGACTAACACAATAATTCAATTAAATTATAAACTATTTACAGCTTATTTTCAGGCAGACTCTGAAGAATGTCAATACAGCTTTGTGTCCATTAAAAATATGATGTATGCAAAAAAATAACATAAATATACTTTGATATTCACCCAAATACTTATTATGAAAATAGCGACCTTATAAAAACAGACAGTACCTATGGTTATAAATATGATGATAATGGCAACATGATAGTTAAAGGTAGTGATTATTCTATTGAAAGTACTTTTACAATAACCAAGAATGATGAGTACTGGGAGTATAAGTATGACCTTCTAAACAGATTAACAGCCGTTTATAAATGGGATGAGGATACCTCTGCTATGGTGTTAATAAAGAAATATAAGTATAATATTTCAGGGTACAGGGCAATGTCTACAGACGCTGATGGCGAATCAACATATTACACATTTGATACCACAGGTAGAATGATAGAGAGAACAGATGACTCTACAAGAGATTATATTTATATAGGAAGCAGGATTATAGCTCATGTAGAAGATGGAGAAACTTATTATTATGGAACAGATCATATAGGAAGTACCGTTTTAATAACAGATGAAGATGGAGATTCAGTCTGGACCGGAAGTGTAACTCCGTTTGCGGATCAGGAGAATGCCAGTGGTGATGAGCATGTAATGTATACCGGAAAAGAACTTGACGAGGACACTGGCTTATATTACTACAATGCAAGATGGTACATTGCCGAACTGTACGAGAGTACAGTTCATACAATCCTTCCTACCAATGCCAAGCTCAAAGAGCTTGATGACCCAAATCTTGGTAGATTCACTACTGAAGACCTCGTCAGGAGTGGTCTAAACTGGTACGCTTATGCGGGGAATAATCCACTGAAGTTTGTTGACCCGACGGGGCTAACTACTGGTACTCATGGTGGTAATGTTACTTATAGCATTCCTGATGATGACGATGAAGATGAAGATGAACCAGATCCAACCCCAGATCCAACTCCAGATCCAGAACTATCTGGCCCGAGTTATGATATATATAGCATAAACTATGGTGCGCCTGATAGTGTTATTAATACGTCAGAAATAAAATACTTAAGCAATGAGTGTTGTTATAATTACTTGGATTTAGTGTTGTATGAAGAACCTGTATATAGTAACGGACAATTGATAGGTTATGGCTCTGAAGCTGAAGCACGTAAAAGGTCATTAGATGAATGGTATGGCAATATTTACGGGAACACAGCTAATATGCTTGGTAACATATCGATAATGCTTGTTGGAGCTGGAATAGTAGCAACTATTATTGCGCCACCGGCTGTCCCTGTATTTTTATTTGCTTCAACTTTTTTAGATGTTTCTTCATCAGGGTTGTATGCAATACAAGGCGATTATATGTCTATGGCGTTATCAGGATTATCAGCATTTTCTGGGGTTATTCCATCAACAATAAAATATAATGCAGTTGCAAATAGATATATAAGTAAATCAACAGGAAGATTTATATCATTTAATAATGCATTTAAATATTCTATAAAACAATCTTTAACTCCCATTGGAACATATGCTACAGGCCAAATAGTGCCAATGTTTTATGAGGATAAATAATTATGAAAAACTACAAAATAGAACCTCTAAAAGTAATATTTTCCCCCTTAATACAATATTTTGAGAGTAATGGAATATCTGGAACATTCCCTATAATGACAGTTGGTATTGTTGTGGCTATTATAATATTTGTTAAAAGAAGAAAGCATAAATATAAACTAGATAATTATGATTTTTTACTATTGATAATCACAATTATTATGATAACGGCGTTCTTTCTAGATCAATTTAATATAAATCAATAAATTAGTAAAATCCGACTCGCCTGAATAAGGCGTTGGAGTAGTCACAACGAGGAAGCAAAGGTTAAGGCCGGGCGCTACTCAACTATCGATTCGTGCGCCAAGTGAAGCTTGGTGCTTCTTATATATTGGGTAAGGTCTAACCACCCGCCCATACCGAGTGTTGCGGCTACCTTGAGGATGCGAAAGCAGAACGATATAGCTGAAGCGTACACAGGGAACTCTATTGCTGTAAGGAAGACCGTAATTCTTGAAGTGCTGGTACAGCCTCGAGGAATATGTTCTTGAGAAATCGAGAAGTTCAGTCGGCGACGATGTGAATTGAGCGGAAGCCAATATGAAGTATTCGTGATGGTGAGAATGCAATAGGCTGGCGGGGGCGACAGGCCGTGGCATGTAGAGAGAAGCATACAGGATCTTTTAGGTCATGAAAGCCTTGAAACAACCGTAACCTATACAAAGAACATCGCCTGCGGTCTCCGCAAGGGGGTTACAAGATGTATCATCCCAGAGAGAAAGAACTTTATTCAGACAATTAAAAAGTAATGGATCTTCATTTTTTCTAAGGTTATACTGTTTTTATCAGTACAAATCCTTGAAATAAGACATCTGTAAACGGAAAAACACTTGTTTGAAAGCGAATTAAGAGACTCAGAGGGTTTGAGTGGCGGGTATGGCCTGAACTTGTATGCTTATGCCAATAATAATCCGCTGAAGTTTGTTGATCCGACGGGGCTTGTTAGTGAAAATGTTTATAATAAAGAACACGAGCTTGCTGCTGAAAAAGATAAATCAGAAGAACCCCAAAAGATAGAAGATCCCAAAAATCCGGAAGATGATATAAAGATTAATGATGCTGCTAAATTGGCTGCCGCAGAAGCTGCAGCTATTAAACCCGAGTTGTTGAGCAATTTAAAGGTAATAGTCATTAGAGATGTAATTAGCTATCAAACAGGGAAAGGTAAGAATCAGGATAAAAGAGGTCTTGATGTACTAGTTGTGATAAATGAAGAAACAGGTGAAATATTAAGCATACCTATTTCGTTCGTCCCCAATATGAATCTCCCTAATAGCAAAATGGGGGATGCAGTCGCCCCAGAATATTTTACATTAACTTTAGGGGCAGAAATTTATACTAAATACTCGCCTAATGTCATGACAATTTCTGGAGGGAAAATATTATCGGGTGAAACTTTAAAAAAGGATGGGTGTACTGTAAATAATTATGATGCGTGGAGAGGACATGATATGAATTTTTTCGGAAGCCTTGGTTTTTTTGTCGGTCAGACAGGGAATCCTCAGGGTTCAATGATTGATGTCATCGACTCTTTACAATCTTGGGGTATGGAGTATGGCGATACAATTTCTGGCATTTTATATGAGAAAGTCTCAACTCCGTATTAAGGAATGGTAATTATGA
>JAQQAK010000396.1 GCA_028527945.1 Spirochaetaceae bacterium | reverse complement strand
GGTGTTTTTTAAAAAAATAAATATTGAAAAGTCCATCTTTTTCCTTTCTTATAATTCGAAAAATTTTACTGATCGACTTAACGTGAAAACATCTAATTTTATCACACTTTAAAAAAAAATGAATAGCATCAGGCCTTTATATCGTGCTATTAATTTTTTTTTTGCCATTTCTCTTCCGGTAATTGACTTTTTTTACCTATTCATCAATCCTGTATAAACTAAATTTGGGAGATCGATAATGGCTAAAATATTTGAATTCAAAAAACCAGAAGAACCAAAAAAAGAAAAATCTTGCTCATGGTGTCAGCATAGATCAACCCATCCGCTAGATCCGCCTTGTGCCAGATGCCGCTGGTATGACCGCGATACTGTTTTTGAACTGGAAGTTGAGGGTGAAGGCTTTGTAAAGGTCAGAAAAGAAGTTGATCCTGTAACTCTTGAAATAAGATTTATTCCAGCAGAAGAAACTGATATCGAATTCTAAACAACAGGAGAAATTGTGTCTTATAAAATTATTATACATGACGGTAAAGCTCATATGGACGAACTTCTTGGCTGCGCTTTGTTAGCATTGCATCTTCAAGAAGAACCTGAATCTATTGAAAGAATCAATCCACAAGATGCCGCTTTACTGGTAAAAGAAAATAAAGTACCCAATGACACTTACGTTATTGATTGCGGTTTAGTATTTGACAGCAGCCGTAAACTTTTTGATCATCATCATGATAAAGATTGTCCTTGTTCAGCGCTTCTTATTTTTAATGAGTTTTATCCGGATCTAAAAGATTCCGAACTACACAGCTATATGGAACTTGTTTCTAAAGTTGATACACGCGGACCAATGAGTCTTGAAGATTTTGGTATTGCGACCGAAACAAAAGATTATTTTTCATTTAGTCAGGAAATTCTTCTAAGAAGTTTTGAAGAAAACCCTATGAATATACTTAAAATATTTATAGCCGGCCTTAATGATAAAATAAAATTCCTTAAAGCTAAAGAAGAAGCTGCTAAATGGTTTAAATCTGAAGGAAATATTGAAATAACATCAGTTGAAGAAATAAATATTCTGAGATATCTCCAAGTTCCTCCTTCTGAGCTTGTTTCACCATTAAGATCTGTTTCTGGTAAAATTGTTGATGACAATAATATAGCAGCGACCTTCTCTTTTGATGACAAAAACCCTGAGGCCAGAACTCTATACAGAACCGATACAGGTCATGAACTTTTAGATTTTTCTAAATGTAGCCCATCAAATACAATATTCAATCATCCATCAGGCTTTTTAATGAAATTTGTTCCTGAACATGATGAAGAGTGGATAGACCTTTTAAAAACAGCCCGGATAAAATAATTGAAACAAGATATTAAAACTACTCTCCAAAAATACTTTGGACACACAGACTTCCGGGGACTTCAGTCAGAAGTTATTACTCGGCTCATGGAGGAGAGTCCTGGACACAGCCTTGTATTAATGCCTACCGGCGCAGGTAAATCACTCTGCTACCAGATACCGGCTATCATGTTTGACGGAGGAACTATTGTCATAAGCCCGCTTATTGCCCTCATGAAGGATCAGGTCGATGCTCTAAAGAAAAAAGGAATAAAAGCTGATTTTATAAATTCTTCTGTAACAAAAACTGAACGTGATAAGCGCCTTGAAGGTTTTGTTTATGGGGATCTAAAACTTTTATATGTTACTCCTGAAAGATTTCAGAATCCTGATTTTATGTTCAGCATTAAAAGGGCAAATATTTCTCTTTTTGTTGTTGATGAAGCACACTGTATATCTGAATGGGGACATGATTTTAGGCCGGAATACTCACGTCTTGGAGAGATTCGCAAAGAATTAGGAAATCCTTTAACAATAGCTCTTACAGCAACAGCAACACCTGAGGTTCAGATTGATATTATAAAAACACTTGGATTATCCACCAAAGAGATGAAAACCTTTCACCAAGGAATAAAGCGCCCAAATCTCAGGCTTGAGGCAGTAGAGTGTTTTTCTGATGAGGATAAACTGGAACAGATTATTTCTGTAATAAAAGAGAACCCAGGCAGCGGGATAGTATATTTTTCACTTATAAAAACACTTGAACACTTTTCAGAGCTGCTTGATACAAAAAAAATACCACATTTAATCTATCACGGAAAACTTCAGCCTAAAGAACGTAAAATACTTCAGGATAATTTTATGAACTCTGAAACAATGATTCTTGCCACAAACGCGTTTGGAATGGGAATAGATAAATCTGATTTGCGTTATGTTGTGCACGCGGAAATCCCCGGCAGCCTTGAATCTTACTATCAGGAAATTGGCCGCGCAGGACGTGATGGAAAACCATCTTTATGCAGAATGCTTTATAGTCAGGAGGATCTGGCAATTCATATGGATTTTATAAAATGGTCTAATCCTGAGCCAGACTTTCTCAAAAAGCTTTTTGGTGTTTTAAAAAATAAAGAAACACAGATTAATTCTCTTGGTCGTGATTATCTTGTAAATGAGCTATTTTATAAAAATCGCTTTGACTTCAGAGTTGATACTGCGCTTAATCTTTTTGATCGTTTTGGAATAACTGAAGGAAACATTGAGCAAAAAAACATACACATTAAGGTAGAAAATCTTCCAAAAGAGATTATTGATGAAAAGAAATATGAAGAAAAGCTTTTAGCATCTCAGAAAAAACTTCTTGGAATCGTACAATATTTCAGAACAGAAAATTGTCGCAGACAAGCTATTGAATCTTATTTTGGTTTTTCTGGTGAACCTGAATGTCAAAACTGTGATGTATGCGGATAAACTTCATACATCCTTTTTATTTTCTTAAAGCTCTATGTAATGAGGAATAATATCTATATATTCATTGTTTTTATTTAAAAATCCACCGTTATAGATTTTATCTATATAATCTGTACTTGACATTTTTTGTTAACTTGGTTAACTTTATTTCAATGAAACTTGATGATAGCCTTATTAATCTTATTTATGAAGCCCACCTACTCTTAAAAAACTTTGAAGAATCTCCTAGAGACTTTGGAACAGGTGAAAAACTTTTTGCATCAGAGATTCATACAATTGTTGCTATTGGAAATAATGAAGGCTGCAATCTTACTATGCTGGCAAATAATCTAAAAGTTTCAAAACCTGCCGCAAATAAATTTGTTAACAGGCTCTTGAAAAATGAATATATCAAAAAAGGCAAGGCCATAGAAGACAAGAGGGATATAGTTCTTTCATTGACAGACAAAGGGAAAATTGCATTTAATTCGCATAAAGTTTTTACAGAACAGACCTTTGGCCCCCTTTTTAATATTGAAGAACAACTTTCAGAAGAAGAAAAAAAAATTATCAGATCATTTTTGTATGATTTAAAAGAAAGTTTTAATTAATTTTATAAACCTTATAGTTAACCTGGTTAACCTATAAAGATTATTTTGAGGAGAAAATAAATGAATCAAATTTATTCAAATGACTTTCAAAACTTTTTTATGAAAGTTGCATGTATTTCATGCATAGCCTATCCAGTTTTGGCAGCTATAGCTTTTGCCCTTCACCCTAACTTGCTTGACATGAGCATACAACATTCTACTGCTTCAAGAATTGCTGAATTTCATAACAACAAGTTAATGCACTTTGGTCATTTTCTGCTTGTTATTGCAATTCCATTTTTGATGGTTATAGGAATTCATTTTTCTGCACTAATTTTTCAAAACAGAAAGTTTTTGTCTATTGCAGGTTTAATTTTTGTAATTCTGGGCTGTTATATACTTGCTATGGATAAGTCCGCCCTTTGTTTTGTACCAAGCGCCTTAGATACTTTAAGTGAAACAGATTTCAAACAAGGTTTTACATTTATTGATGCGATCTTTTCTCTTAGAGGCTATCTGAAAGTTTTAAAGTTTTTACCGCTTCTTCCACTTGGCTTTATTCTTATTTCGATAGGCCTTGTAAGCACAAAGGTGATACCTTTAAGTCATGGAATTCCTATACTGATAGGTTCAATACTAATGATGAATCCAGACATAGACTTGTTAAGCCTACTAGGAAGCCTGTCTCTCGGTACAGGATTATTACCATACGCAGTAAAACAACTTTCTGCTAATTAAGATAAAAATTAATGGATGCTTCCAAGCTAAAATTATATTGGGAGCATCCTTCAAAATTATCAAGCGTTTAAATATTTACAATCTTGTCAGCAAGACTTCTTACAGAACTTCTATGTGAGACAAGCACAACACTTCGTCCATCAAGCCCTTGTTTTAGATTATTCATTATAAGTTGTTCATTTTCTGAATCGAGATTACTTACAGGCTCATCCAGAAGTATTAAATCATTGTCTTGTAAGAATATTCTTGCCAGTCCTATTCTCTGCCGCTCACCACTTGAAAAACGTCCGCCTTGCTCTCCGCAAAGAGTCTGCCAACTTTCAGGCAGAGATTCTATAAAATCGTAAATACCTGCTCTTTTAGCAGCTTCAAAAACTCTTGAATCATCAGCGCTGTCATCTGCAAGACGTATATTCTCTATTACAGAAATATTAAAAAGTGTTGTGTCCTGGGTAAAATAAGTAATATTTGACCTTAGATTGTCAAGATTATAGTTTTTGAGATTCTTTTCGTTTAAAATCATCCTTCCATTTTGAGGATCGAAAAAACGCATCATAAGATAAAGAACAGTACTCTTTCCTCTGCCGCTTTCAGCACTGATTGCGGTAATTGTTCCAGGTTCAAGATTCAGGTTGAAATTATTTAGTATTTTTTTCTCAGTACCTGGATAACTAAAATCGATATTCTCTGCGACAGGAGGTTTCTTGACTGTAAAATCTTTTATTGTTTCAGATTCAGTATTATCTACAACAGGCTCTTCATCTATTAAAGAAAAAATTCTCTCTGCCGCAGCAGCTGTATTTACAAGGCTGTTAGATAAAAACATAAGGCTTATAAGAGGACCAAATGAAGACATTGAAATTACAATAGCAAGAATCAATTCACCAACATCAATTGTGCCATGCGTAATGAGCATTGTTCCTACAGAAATTACCGAAGCGGCAGCAAGGACCATAACTATTTCAACCAGAGACGCAAGCGCTCCCTCATTAACTCTAAGTCTCTTATAACTTTTTCCGCATGAAGTCGTATCGTCCAGAATTCCATCCATAACCTTCTTATCCTGCCCCATAAGCATTAGCTCGCGCAGCCCCTGAAGATTTTCAATAAGTTTGCTGTTAATTAAAGAAAGTTTTCCACGATACTCCCGTCCAGAAGACTCAGCAGACTTAAAAGATAGTATTGGTATTGGAATTCCCATAAGAATATAAAAAGGTAAAATTACAATCGCAAAAAAAGGATGAATTACTGCAAGAGATATTAAAACTATAAGAGGAACAAAGAAGCCTATTATAATTGGTGAAAGTGTGTGCGCAAAAAATGTTTCAATATATTCAACATCTGCCATTACAATAGAACAGATATCTCCACTTCTGCGGTCAAGAATTTTTGCCGGTGCAAGCCTGTTTATTGCTTCAAAAATATTCTTCCTAATATCAAATAACAGCCTAAACGCTATATCATGCCCTAGATAATGCTCACCATATCGAAGAGCTCCTCTTACAAGTCCGCAGATTACAGCGGCTGTTACAGCGCCAACAGGAAAAGTTTTTACTATAGCAATCTTGGCAACAGCCATAGCCGCAAATCCTAAAAGTCCTATCGAGCTTAAATTACCAATTATTCCAAAGAAAGCAGCTGGTAATAAAAGTTTTTTATAAGGTCCGCTCATTTTTGCGAGACGGATAAAGCGTTTAAAACTACCGGAATTACTCATTACAAGTCTCCTTGGCGTTAACAATTTTACCATCCTTGATACTGAAAACATTCTCAACACCTTCAAGCATAGACATACGATGTGATATTATAATTACAGTTTTACCTTCAGGAAGACTGTGTATTGTATTTTTTATAATTTCTTCGCTTTCTGCATCAACGCTGCCAGCAGCTTCATCAAAGATAAAAACATCTGGATTCATTAATATGGCGCGTGCTATTGCAAGACGTTGGCGTTCACCGCCTGAAAGTCTTGAACCTCCCTCGCCTGTCTCCTTCTTTAAGCCAGCGCTGTCATTTAAAAGTCCTGCCATCTCACAGGCATTCAACATTTCAGAGTCCATTGCCTTTGGAGCAGCAAGTTTTAGATTATCTTCTATTGTTCCACTAAAAATACGACTTCTTGCCTCGACAAGAGTAATTTTCTGTCGTAGTTCAGCCAGAGGTATATCAGAAAGAGAAACACCTCCAAAAGTTACACTTCCTGAATCCGGATCAAAAAACCTCAACAAAAGCCGACCAAGTGTACTTTTTCCACAGCCAGAAGAACCAAAAACTCCATAGATGCCTCCTGCCTTAAACTCATAAGATAAGCCTGAAAATATTTCACGCTCATGATTATTGTATGAAAATACCAAGTCTTTTAAAACGATATCAGAACCATCAGGAGTTAAACCTTTTTTTGGCTCTCGAACTTTTTCCGGAGATTTCAAAAAAGCGGTAATTTTTTTTCCAGCCTGAATTCCGTTTACTCCAGCATGAAAAAACGAGCCAAGTTTTCTTATTGGCAGAAAGAACTCAACTGAAAGCATTAACAGAATAAAAAAATCATTTATAGTATATTTTCCAATATAAAATCCACGTACAGCCAGAAAAATGCCAAGCCCCGCAAAACCATAAACAAGTGTATCCATTACTGTAATGGATGTGAGCTGCATTCTTAATAGAGCCATTGTTGAATTTCTAAAATCCCAGGCACGATCAGACATTTCTTCAAGACGCTTCTCAGACTTATTAAAAAGTTTTAATGTGACAATTCCCTGTAGATTTTCCAGAAAAATTGATGAAAGCCCCTGATAGTCGTCCCAGAATCCACTCATTGATCTTGCCGCCCATTTTGATATAAACATCATGGACATTGGAATGACAGGAACAGCGGCGAGTAATACAATCGCAAAGGCTGGATAAATTCTAAATGTAAAAGCAAACAGGACAATAGGAATAACAAGGCTGTATATTAACTGAGGAATAAAACGACCGAAAAAGACTTCAAGAGCTTCAACTCCATCCAGAGTATTCGCTACAAGTTCAGCAGTTCCGTCAGTATTAACATAAGCAGGGCCAAGACGTTTTACTTTATCAAAGATTCTGCTACGTACTCCATGCTTGACCTTTAATGTTATTTGGCTCGAACAAATATTACCAATAAATGAAGCAGCAGCCTTTACAACAAGAATAAACGCTAGCATTAATAAAAGTCGCGGCAGTTTTTCTATTTGCCCGTTAACTATAGAGCCTATGAATCCGGCAATAAATAAAATTTCAAATATATAAGCAAGTCCGTTCAAAAATAGCATCATTGCGGACGCTATTGTCCAAAAAACGGAATCTTTTCCAAGAGTCAATAAATTAAGTTTACGCATGTTCAGATTTTATCAGATTTTTTTTATGATTTAAACCAAGCCCACGCATGATTGACAAATTAAGAAGTAGAGTTGCAAGTTCTATTATTCCGGCTCCAATAAAAGCCGTTGTAAAACTACTTATCGAAAGCAT
>JAQQAK010000395.1 GCA_028527945.1 Spirochaetaceae bacterium | reverse complement strand
ATTCAGTAAGTTGGCTGTAATGAGTGAAGTCTCCGAGGCTGTAAAAAATATGGTATTCGTTCCATTCTTCAATAATATTATTTAGAAATCTTTCTATTATAATAAGTTCTTTTTCCTCTATTAAAATGAGTAAAAGCCGTTTTCCCAGAATTCCTCCGGTACATCTTATTTTAAAATTTAGCTTTTCAGAAACTGCTTTAAAAACTTCATTTCTTATTGATTCTGGTATATCTGATTTCATTCCAACCAAGCAGGCCGCGGCTGTTTCAGTGTTTATTTCATATAAATTAGAAAAATCTTTCCATTCTGAGTCTGTTGGATTTCGTGATGTAAAGCTTGAAATATATTTCTGCTTTCTCTCATTTTGGCTTATTCTCAAAAGGTTTAATGCCTCAAGCTGTTTGCGTTTTTTTTCCTGTTCACTGATGAGATAGTTTCTTACCTCATTGATTTTTTCAACAATGGTTTTTCTTGAAATGGGTTTAACCATATAGCTGTAGATTCCAAGCGGAACAGCTCTTTTGGCTATATCAAATCTTTCATATGCCGTGGCCAGAATAAAGACTGTTTCTGGAAATTGCTCTCGTATTTGTTTTATTACTTCAAGACCGTCCATGCCAGGCATTTGAATATCCATAAAAACCAGATCCGGAGATGTCTCTTTTATTTTATTTACTGCTTCTATGCCGCTGCGCGCCAGCGCTGATATTTCGAAATCTTCAATGTCTCTTTCAAAAATAAAAGAAAAACTGTCCAGAACAGGCTCTTCATCATCCGCGACTACAACTCTATACAAGGTTTAACCTCCGTGTGAATTTTTATTATGATTTCAGTTCCTTTGTTGGGTTTGCTTTTTATATCAATTACATCTTTGCAGGTTGGGTAAAAAAAGTAGCAACGCTGAATTACGTTTTCCAGTCCCATCACCTTTGACGAAAGCCTGTAGTCGTGAGTTGTTGGTTTTAAAAGTTCTTTAACTGTTTTATCAGGAATTCCTACACCGTCGTCTTTGACTGATATTATTAAAAGCGGGTCTTCATAATCAATTCTTACAGAAATGGTTCCTGCGCTTTCTTTGTTTTTGAAAGCGTGAATGACAGAATTCTCAACAATAGGCTGAATAATCATTGATGGGCATGTAAAGCGATCAAGTAAAGATTCATCTACATCAATTGTCAGGTTAAGGCTTTTGGGGAAACGGATTTTAAGTATGTTGAAATAAGAAACAAGTCCGTCATATTCATGTCTGAGCGGAACAAAAAACTTTTTCTCCCTCAGGTTGTGGCGAAAGAGGGCCGCAAGGTTTTCCATAAAATCAGTTGTTTTCTCTGCTTCTTCAACTATTGCAAGCTGGACCCCTGTGTTTAATGTGTTGAACAGGAAGTGCGGATTCATCTGTGCCTGCATTGTGTATAATTCCATACGTTTTAGAAGCTGCTCCATTTTTAGGTTGCGTACACGTTCTGTCATTATTTCCTGTTCAAATTCTTTTTGCTTCTGCAAGGCTTCTATGTAATGATGTATGCTGTTTTTCATATCGTTAAATGCTTCAGCTACCTGGTTTACCTCATTTACAGACTTGCAATTTATATCCGGTATATTAAAATCTCCCAAAGAAATTTTACCTGCCATTTTAGATAATTGCTGCATTGGTACAGAGATAGAAATAACTGCATTGGTTAGAAGTGAGAAGGACATTCCAATTGTAGCCAGTATCAATAGAAGGCTATATATTTGGACTTTTCTGAAAAGGATGAGAAAGTTTCTATATTCTTCAAGCTGGCCTCTAAAGCCCTGAAGACTGATTTCGTCAATTCGTTTTCCAATATACCGGTAGAGTTTTGTTATCTCTTCAAAGCTGTTGGTATATTCAGTAACCTTTCTTCCTCGTTTTTGTTCTACCAAAAGTGTTGCTTTTTCAAGATAGGTGTCTATCAGGAAATAAATTTCTCTTTTTAAGAGTTCCTGATTATTTGCGACAATTTTTCTTTGAGAGGGAATTGTTTCTTTTAGTGTTTCTGTTGTAAATAATAATTTTGAAAGAGCTTCTGAAGAGAATGTTGTTAGATATTTTTCAAGAGGTTCCTGAATATTGGATAATTCATCTTTTATATTTTGAAGAAATCTTTCATTGGCAAATCTTTCATCTGCTACTTCTTGTAGATAAATTGAGTTCATCAGCATAAATCCAAAGAAAAAGAATGTGAAAGCCAGAGACATAATAAAATAAGTCAGCAAACGGCTATGGAGCGAATTGGGAAAAAAGCTTTTCATTCTTTGCTCCGTTTTGTGATAACACTTATGCCTGTGTCTACATAAGCTGAGGTATAACCTATAAGGTTGATTTCTCTTAATGCCATCACAGAGCTGAAGCCTATTCTATATGGGTTACGTACTATTGAACCAAGGATTACTCCTTTTTCGATATATTCTTTTATTTTGGGAGCATCTCCAGAGCCTATAATCTGCACGCTACCTACCATGTTCATATCAATAATGGCCTGAACAGTTACAAGTGTATCATTAGGATCTGTTAGAACAATGACGTCTATATTATTTGATTCTCTCAGGAGTTCATAAGTTAGGCGTTCCGCGTCTAAGGGGTTCAGGCTTGTCCTTTTTGTTGTTAATGTTCCGGCTCTTGTTCCCAGAACATTTATAATTCCCATTTCAATAAGATTATTGTCTGATGACAGCCCTGGTGTTTTATCACTGTATATTATGGCAATATTGATCTTATCTTCGTTTAGTATTAAAGCCATGTTGCCAATTGCTTTTCCTGTTTCAAAATAGTTTGTACCTATCTGAAATGAATTCTCATTTCTTATAATTTCGTTTTCAATTTGAACAACAGGAATTCCTTCATCTATTATTTTGTTTACATATTCAAGAATGTTGCTGCTTTTTTGGAATGGATATATTGCTATCCCATCTATACCTGAATAAGCTGCCATTTCAAGGCTGAGAGGTTCTTCTTCTATAGAATGAAACGTTATTCCGCACTTAAGGGCTTCACCTGCTTCAATTACGCCTTTCTTGAAGTTTTCAGTAAAAGAATAATCTGAGTCAGGCAGGTAAAAAGCAAAATGGTAGGATAATTCTTCCTGAGGTTTTCCCTCTTTCATACTGAAAAACGGATTTTTAAAAGTACTCTGAAAAGTTAGTAATAGAAGAACCGCAAGTAAAACCCCAAACACAATAGGGAAGAACTTTACTATATGATTCATCCTTTAATTCTAAGAGCTATCAAATTATCTGTAAAGAATTTTATTTGCTGTAGGCGTCGTCTGGAGGATTAATACAAAAATGTTACTCACCATTTATTAAAATCATATGTTTATGTTATATCTCCACTAATTTTTTCAGGGTAACCTTATGAAAAATTACAGGAGAAGAAGATGAAAAAGATAGTTTTTGTAATGATTGCGGTTTTAGATGTTTTTCAGCTTGCTGCAGCTGATTTTAACATTGAAGAACGAGTATCTCTTAACGGTGTAAAACGTTTAATAGTCGACCAGCATGATATGGAAAGTTTTTC
>JAQQAK010000394.1 GCA_028527945.1 Spirochaetaceae bacterium | reverse complement strand
AAAAATTAAATTTTTTAGACATTTCTTTGCTAAAAACATAAATTTTAGCTTTAGTATTAACATATGTTAATGACAATAACCATACAGTTTATATATTGTGTTAATAGCAAATAATAGTTTTTACAATTTATTTCGGGTTTGACCTGACCTAATAATAACTATGCTTTCAAAAACATGGTTCTACTAAAAAACAACAAACAAGGAGACTCTCATGAAAAAAAAATTAAAAATCTTTCAACTCTTTATTCTTATTATCTTATCAACGTGTATAGTCTTAAGCTGTAACAACGATCAAAGCGGAACATCTGTAGGGGCTGTAGATATAGATGGTGATGGGATAGCTGATGGAACAGCTATTGATACAAATGAAGATGGAACTCCAGACGGGATAGATACCGACGGTGACGGAGTTATAGATGAAGAGTGGTCTGATAGTTACTCCATTCTGTATTATTCGGTAACATATGATGGGAATGGAAAGGATAATGGAGATGTTCCGGTAGACTCAACCAGCTATAATGAAGGAGACACTGTAACTGTAGCAGGTAATACCGGAGGATTATCTCTTACAGACTATATTTTTAACGGATGGAATTCATCCGCAGATGGAAGTGGTACAAGTTATAAAGAAGGAGATTCAATAACTATTGGTTCAGCAGATATGACTCTATACGCCCAATGGAAGTTAGCTATAGACGTATATGCCGCAGGAATTACAATAGACGAATCAGAACAATATCACGCAAAATACTGGAAAAACGGCTCTGCAGTATCTCTGGATGGAGCTGCCGCATCATCAATTGTTGTTGACGAAGATGATATTCATATTGTGGGATTAGGAATGTCCAGTGATGAAATTTCAGGTGCAGGCGCAAATAGTTCAGGAACTTTTTATTTTAAATATTGGAAAAATGGTTCCGCTATAAGACTTTCCGAAGACTTCGAATGTAATCCAAGCTCATTGTACACTATTCCATCTGGTATTTATGTTCATAATGGAACAGCATATGCTACAGGTTATCAATATGATGATGAAGATAATATCGCCTTTGCAAGATTATGGAAAATTGATGATGATAATGTAACTGAAATAACCGTTGCCGAAGGGAATTCATCCTCTAGTTCATATGCAGAAGATGTTTTTGTTGACAATAACGGTGTTGTCTATATTGCCGGAGAGGCTCAGTTGAACAATTCTCCATCAGGCTATTATGTCGCCACATTATGGAAATACGATAATGGAACTATTACAGAAGTTCAACTTACAGATGGTGCCGGTAACGCTAATGCTCACTCAGTATATGTAAATGACGGAATAGTTTATGTTTCAGGTTACAAAAAATTTGAAACAGATGGAGGCACAACAGTATATGGACCGGCTATCGCCACATATTGGAGCTATGATGGGGCAACAATAACAACCAATGTCTTGCTGGACACAATACCTACCCAGAACAACCTTAATTCTGAGGGAGAATCTATATTCGTGAACAGCGACGGTGTTTATATAGCTGGTTATGACCGCACCAGTTCTTCTACTTACAATTTAAAATACTGGAAAGATACAGACGGAACTATTTCTGACAAAACCATTGCCTCACCATCATCTTATTCTGATATTCGTTCTATCTGCATACTTAAAGATGATATATATCTTGCAGGATTTTTGACGGAAAATTCTATCACTAATGCTGTTTACTGGGAAAATGGTTCAAAGACTGATCTTTCAGAAGGAGATACAGACAGTCTTCTGCTTTCTATTACAGCAGTTGAAAACTAATAAAAAATAGTGAACTAAAAACTCTAATTAATGAACGTCTAAAAAGTAAAATTTTTAGGCGTTTTTTATTAAAAAAATGTATAATCTATCTTGTTTTTAACATTTGTTAATGAAAATCCTCACACATTTTAGATAATTACATCACAAACTTCATAAACAACATATAAACATAAGCAAATAACAACGTTGCAAAAATGAAAGGAGACTCCTTTGAAAAAAAATCTAAAAATATTATTAATATCTATCCTCAGCATTATTTCATTATGCATTTTTTTAGGATGTAATGATCCCACACTTCCTCTTGACAATAGTCATGATAATACTCAAAGCGGAACAGCTACAGGAACTGTTGATACTGATGGTGACGGAATAGCCGATGGGACCGCTATTGATACAAACGGAGATGGATCTCCTGACGGTGTAGATACTAATGGAGACGGAGTTATAGATGTAGAGTGGTCAGACAGTTATTCCATTCTTTATTATTCTGTAACTTATAATGGAAATGGAAAAGAGAGTGGAACCATACCACAAGACAGTACGAACTATATTGCAGGAGCAACAGTCACGGTTTTGGGGAACAATGGTAATCTTACCTTAACCGACTGTGACTTTAAAGGGTGGAATACAAAGGCTGATGGAAGTGGGACAAGCTATAAGAGCGGAGAAACCTTTTCAATAGGTTCTGCAAATGTATTGCTCTATGCCCAATGGGAAAGACGTTTTGACATCTATGTGGGCGGTTATCAATCTTATGCTCCTACGTACTGGAAAAACGGGGAAGAAGGCGTAAACCTAAAAACAGATTCTATTACCTCTTATTGCTACTCCATTTTTGTGGATGATGATGAAAAAGTTCATGCTGCTGGCTGGGGAAAAAACTCCTCTGGGGTAAAAACCGCAAGATATTGGGACGGTACAGGCAGCGGAATATTTCTAACCGATGGATCTACCGAATCGAAAGCCTACTCAGTAGCCGTATATAAAGGGATTGCCTATGTAGCCGGTTATGAGAAGGCAGTTGAACCCTATTACAACGAAACTGATAAAGAAGGTGAATTAAACCAATTTGCAAGGCTATGGAAAATTGAGAACGGAAATGTAACTAAAATAAACATTGCTAAGGAATCAGGCGACGATGGAGAAGAATACAAATCTTACGCTAGAGCTATTTTCATCGATGATAGCGGACTTCTCTATGTAGCAGGACATGAAAACAACGCAGAAAATCCAGGAAAAGGATATTTTGCGGCAAAATACTGGACCTATAATGAAGGAACAATAACAGAAACAACTCTGGCAAATGGAACTTCAGGTAGTAAATATTCGGCCAATGCTTATGGAATAACAGTTACTGACGGAGTAGTCTATGTTTGTGGAAGGGGAAAAGGTGGAAAGAGCTATAACTATGCAGATGTTACCAGATATTGGAAAGATAATAATGGAACCGTTACTGAGACAACTTTAGTGACAGAGACTCCTGCCAATCAAAATTGCGATTCAGAAGGTTATTCCATCTGTGTAAACCAGGAAGTTGTCTATGTAGCAGGCGGTGAAAAACAGGAAGATAGCAGTGTAGACGTAAAATACTGGACCGATAATGATGGCACTATATCTCAGACCATTCTATCAGAAGAACCTGAAGGATATTATGCCTTTTCTATTCTTGTGTACGAAGATGCTGTACATGTGGCAGGACAAACCAGAGACAATTCAACTGTTACAGCTACGTACTGGAGAGACGGAAAGGAAACCCTCCTGTCTTCGAAGCCCTCATCAGCCTGGTCTTTATTCCTAGTTAAGAAAAATTAACAGAGAGAAATGTAAAACTCAGTGGGTTTTGAAAGAGTTTAAACTTAAAAAAATAAATATAATGGTTGTTGTTACCAGCCATTATATTTACTAATGAGATTTTTCATGTCCTTAGAAAGCTACATCACTCATCATCCGGGATACAAAATTGGTCGCAAGGGTGAAGGCCTCATTTAGAGTCTTCCCTTTTGCTATATAGACGGCAAGAGCGGTTGACAGGCAGCAGCCCGTACCATGAGTTTTTGTAAGATGAATCCTGTCTTTTTCAAATCTCTGAACCGTCTGTGGGCTTACAACCATCTCTTCAAGCCTTTCTCCGCAAAAGTGTCCCCCGGTAATTATTACTGATAAATTATAATCCTTAGCAAGCCCTTTCGCGGCATATTCCGCTTCATCCATATTGGATACAGCTTGCCCTGAAAGACGCTCAAGCTCCAGCCGGTTGGGGGTTATAATGTCTGCTGCCGAGAGGATGCCTGTATAGGCCTCAACGGCCCTGCCGTCAAGAAAGGGTATTCCCATTGTCGGCCTGAATACCGGATCTGCTATAACCTCGGTGCCCGGGTTTTGAGCCTTCCAGTTGCAAATAATATCTCTTACCAGCCCTATCTGTGAGATTTCACACAACGCTCCTATTTTTATGGCAGAGGGGTGGTCTTCTGTCAGATGGGTTTCTATCTGTTTTTGGAGGATATCAGGGGGAGCAGGGGAGATGGCAGACACCCCTGTTGTTCCCTGTACGGTAATTCCGGTTACCGCGGAGCGAAGCGTACAGTCAAGCCTCTCGGCTGTACGCCTGTCCTGAGCCAGCCCTGCTCCTCCAGAACTGTCGGTTGCCCCTATAGCGAGAATCAATAATTATCTCCCCTGTTTGTTCTTAGAGCGCAAAGCTTTCCGCACATTGAACAGTATTCTTCATCGCTGCTCTCAGATGCTTCTCTCCTTTTTCTTGCTCTTTCCGGATCAAGAGCCAATTCAAACTGCTTCTTCCAGTCAAAGTCCTTTCTGAATTCAGACATCTGCCTGTCTGGCGTTGCCGCGCCGGCTCCTGTAATTGCAGTGTCTACATCAAGATTGTCGTTAAGCTTTTCCTGGAAGCGCTCCAGGATTCCTCTGGTGATGGCTTGTTCGAATGTTTGTTCCATCTCAAATTCTCCTTGTTATGGCGTGAATTTGTAAACGGGAACCTGATTATATCTGGAAATAAAGAATTGATCTGTGGCATGTCTGTCCTTTCCTTCGCCGGTACTAACCGGATCAGGTTCGAGGGTTTAATCTCAGCCTTCTGGGCACCCCTAGAACGTTTACTTATCCTTATGGTATCTAAAACCTGATGCATAGTCAATTGAAATATTATTAAAATGGATTCACAGCTCCCTTTAAAGATGTGCATAATATACTGTCGTACGTTTTATATGCTCATTTACTGAAGTTTCAAGACCTATAGCGTCTGAAAAATCTGAACCATTATCCGTCATTATTGTTAGAAATAATCTCTTAAAATTAGACGTTCCCAAACTCTTTTCAAGACAATCTAATGCTTCAAGAACCGATTTTGCTCCATCGACAGTATCCATCTCCAAATGCCCCGGTTCAGAGCGCTCATTTGCGTTTTTAGGACGATTATCTATGCTTTTTTGATTATTTAGCGTTCTGTAATACTTTTTACGTCCAGATTTAACCTTTTCTCTATTACCCACATAAACGGTCGTTTTCTGTAATCTCTGGGATATAACCGCTTTCTATGTAGTTATACAACATATTTTCGCAAATTCTTGTTTCGATAGGCCATCCATGCTTCTTAAAATACTCTATGACTGCATATGGAATATAACTTTGTTCTTTTATTAGTTTCAAGCATGCATTTGCCAAAGCCCAATCTGTTCCCAATTTTAATTCTGGCTCTTTGCATAAATACCTTGAAGTAGCATCATTTTGTGTATATTCAGCATTATAACGTATTGTAAAACTTAAATTACTATCCAAATTTTCAACCATTCCTCTTTTAAACTATCTAAGGATAGTTTGTTTAATAGTAACAAGCTTATTATTCTTTGGTATCCATTTATTCCATTATGATAATATTGCAATCTTAGTCTCTCGTCCCAAATAAAATGTGTATTCTTGCATGCCTTTATTATGATTAGCTTCTTTTGTCTCATGGCTTTCCTGTTATTTTTTTGTTTTAGCAAACTTATTATAACAATTTGCCATAAGGTTTTTTTGTTTTTGACGTGCATTTTATTTTACTAGGCGCAAAGGTATATTTACAAACAGTAATAGATTGTAATAGCCGTCATGCATGGGTAGACTGTATACAAATAAACTTCCGGTAACAGCTGTTCAGGTTATGAATAATGATATTCTCCAATTTTTTGAGAAATATGATGTGAAGGTTAAGAATGTGCTTACCTACAACGGAAGTGAATACTGCGGGAGACCAGACCATCATCCGTTTGAATTATTTCTTCAGCTTGAAGAGATTGAGCACAGGACTACAAAAGTTCGTAGGCCTCAGAGCAAAGGCTTTGTAGATAGGATGCTCAGAACTTTACTTGATGCGCATTTCAGGATTAAGAGACGAGAGAAGTTCTATGAATCATTATCCGAGATGCAGGAAGACCTTGAAAAGTATTTGGAACACTATAATAACAAACGTGCGCATCAAGGTCATAATATGAAAGGGCGTACTCCGTTTCAGGTATTCATCGAGGAAGTTCCTAAAGAAGAGGGTGAAGGCGGTACTGCCGCATAAGTAAATCTTTTATCTTTCTGGGTATGTGTCAGGTAATTACTATAACTAAACACTCGAAATTTTGATTGACAGAAATTATAACTTTTCCTATTCTTATGAAATATAATCCAGTTCCGATAAAACCACCTGGCCTTAGGGTGCACCCGCAAGCACAATCTGGGACGGAAGGGCAAATATGGGAGTCACTATTTTTGATAACAAGATATGGAGCATAGGGGGGGGGGAGATCTTTCTCATCCTATGTGGACGATGAATACTTATACGATTGTTAAAATGATGTTTGGCACAGCTCCGATGGAGAACACTGGAGCGAATTCTCTGATTCCGCTCACTGAAGTGCACGAACTTATCTGGGAACCACGGTCTTTAAAGCTAAAATTTGGGGGACGGGTAGTCACGATTCTGATGGTGTATGCAATGATGTCTGGTTATGAATAGAAAGGTTTAATATTTTTAAAAACATGGAGCAAATTATGAAGAAAAAATTATCAGTCCTGCTGTTTCTTGTCATAGTAGCGGGAGCATTGTTGGTGTCCTGCCAGATCGGTTCGGACATAGGTCAGAGCGGAACATCTTTGGGTACTGTGGATATGGACGGCGACGGGACAGCCGATGGTACGGTAATAGATGTTGACGGCGACGGAGAGCCTGACGGTGTTGATACAGACGGAGACGGAGTTATTGATGAGGAATGGTCGGAAGACTATAGTGTTGAAACAGACGGAGACGGAGACGGAGATAGTGTTGAAACAGAGCCGTTCTCCTGTAATGCCGGAGATGACTTTAGCGTGACAAGCCTTGGTAAAACAGTAATTCTAACTGCTACAGTTTCCAATGCAGCAAGTGATTTAGTCTCCTATAGCTGGACGGCTTCTGATTCCAACCCTTCTACAGTTACTATATCCAGTTCAAACACAGCTTCCGCCAGTTTTGATGTTTCAATGGATTTAGATGAAGGAGCCTATACCTTTACAATAACAGCCGATGACGGAAACTCAACGGTGACTGATTCCGTTGTGATTACGGTGGATTATGTAGAAAAGATTATTGCCTCCGATGGAGAAGCAGATGATGAATATGGCTTCTCGGTGAGCCTTTCTGCCGACGGAAAAACAGCATTGGTCGGAGCACGCAAGGATGACAGTAAAGGCTCGGCCTATGTTTATTCATTGAACGGAGGGCTTTGGACTCAAACGGCAAAACTAACGGCTTCTGACGGCGTTGAAAACGATCTTTTCGGCTGCTCGGTAAGTATCTCTTCAGACGGCACCACTGCTTTAATAGGAGCTTTTGGTTGTGACTATACCAATGGAGGTGAAGGGGCCGCCTATATCTTTACATACAATGCAGGTTCCTGGGTTCAATCTGAAAAGTTTACTGCATCTGATCTTGGGCAATATGCTTATTTTGGATGTTCTGTCAGCCTCTCTTACGACGGTACTACAGCTTTAATTGGAGCACCGACTGATAATTCAGCCTACATCTTTATTGACAGCGACAGCGGCTGGACCCAAGGGGCAAAACTGACAAACTCTGACAGTTCCTCCGGAGGATACCTTGGCTGTTCGGTAAGCCTCTCATCCGACGGAGCCATCGCTCTTGTCGGCGACATGATTTATAATTATGGTGCAGCTTTTATTTTTAACAAAGAAAGTAGTTGGGATGATAAAACTGAAGATGCCGTATTGACAGCCTCCGACGGTGCTGAAAATGATTATTTTGGAAATTCAGTGAGTCTGTCTTCTGACGGTACTACGGCATTAATCGGTTCCGCCAATAACGGAGGAGCAGCTTATGTCTATTCAAAGGGCAGCAGTTGGTCAAACAGCACAGAGGATTCCAAGCTTACTGCTTCTGATAATGACCTGACAGATGATGACTATAGTGTCCCCTTTGTAAGCATTTCAGCTGACGGTTCCATTGCTCTGATCGGCGCTGACGAAAGTAGTATTAACGGTACTTCTACAGGAGCAGTTTATGTCTATTCAAAGGGCAGCAGTTGGTCAGACAGTACAGAAGATGCAAAACTGTACGCCTATGACGGCACCGACGCAAACGCCTTTGGAACTTCAGTATCTCTCTCAGCCGACGGCTCGACTGCTTTCATCAGTGCGGAAAATGGAGACGGTCAGAACGATGATTCCGGTGCAGCTTACTCCTTTTTCCTGGATTACTAATATAGAGATCATACCGGAATACAAAAAAGAATTTTAAGGCGGCTGCTCAATTCAGTTTGGACAGCCCCTTTATTAACAATAAAAAAAAATACTTTCACAGAAATAAGTTATCTTTTTGTATCTTTATTAGGGATTCTTTCACGACAACGACTTTCTTTTCTTCGTTTTGTTGAACGGGTATGAGCCCAGAATGCTTGATACCGACTATCCTCTGTACTGTTCTTTTTGATTTCTCGTGATATTACAGATTGGTTTCTTCCAAGCCGTTCGAATATGGCTCTTATTGATTCTCTCTGGCGTAATCCTATCATTATTTCTTCACGTTCTTCAGGGCTTAACATTCTATACAGTCGCTTGTGATTTGAGTTATTATTCATCCAGGAGGCTCCTTTGGTTTATTTTTATGGTTAAAAAATACTTTACCTTAGGTTGCCTCCTTTTGATATTCCTTATCCTTATTTCCATTTTGTGTTGCTTCTCAAACTTGAACTCGAGTTGTAAGAAATTTAAAACAGATGGAGGAACA